>JBCDGX010000219.1:0-8625 GCA_038750805.1 Myxococcota bacterium | reverse complement strand
CGCGGAGCGCGTGCTCGAGGACTACGCCACGGTCGGCGCGTCGGCGGAGGCCCACCCCATCGCCTTCCTCGCGGAGCGCCGGCGGAGGGCGGGCATCCCCGCGCTGGCCGAGCTCCGGGCGCTCGAGCCCGGGCCCATCCGCGTCGTCGGCCTCGTGAACTCGCGGCAGCGGCCGGCGACGGCGAAGGGCTTCGTCTTCCTCTCCCTCGAGGACGAGACGGGCATGGCCAACGTGGTGATCCGCCCGGACCTCTACGAGCGCGAGGCCGACGTGATCACGAAAAACCCCGTGCTCCTCGTCGAGGGCGCGCTCGAGGTGCGCCACGGCGTCGTGAACGTCATCGCCCGACGCTTCCGGGCGGTGCGCCGCGTGCCGGGGGCCGGCGACGCCGGCTCCCACGACTTCCACTGAAGGCCGACGCTCTCGGCCGCTGCTTGCAGCCCTACTGCAGGGCTTCGAGGTCGAGGCCCGCCGCGTAGGCGTAGCTCACGAACGCATCGAAGCCGTAGACGACGACGCCGACCCCGTCGATGTCGTTGGTCGTGACCGTGTGAACGCCGTCCTGCTGGCGGCCGTCCATCACCGAAGCGTCGCACTCCTCGTCGCCGCCGGTGCAGGAAGCCTCGACGTCCGGGAAGGAGAGCTGGCAGCGGAAGATGAGCTCCTCGTCCGGCGCCTCGCCCATCATGCGGATCACGCCGTCCGCGTTCGCGATCTCGCAGCCGAGGGAGGGGTCCTTCACGTCGACGCCGTCCAGGAGGATTTCGGCGTCCGCGTCCCCGGTGATGACCACGAAGTCGAAGGCATAGAGCCGAGGCGTCAGGAAGACGTACTCCTGGCGGAACTGCTGGACCGGCGGCAGCGCGAGGATCGCCGGGTCACCCCCGGGGAGACGCGTGCCGTTGAGCTCCGAGCTGATGCCGACCGCCTCCTGCGAGGGAAGCACCTGAAGGACGGCGATGGGCTCGGACGCCTCCATCTGGAAGTCCCGCTCGACGGCGAGGATGCGGTTCTCGCCCTGGAAGAGGGTGAACTCCTGCTCGGTGGTCCCGAAGAGCGTGGTCGAGACGCGCGTCTCGCCGGAGCTGACGGCGACGACGCGCACGTACTCGACCTCGTTCACCTCCGGGACGCTCACGACCTCCGGGTTCGTGAAGGCCTCGTTCAGCGCGACGGTCCGCGGCGGCATGCGGGCGACGAAGAACTCGCGGCCGAGCGTCTCGTTGCTGAAGAGCTGCTCTTCCAGGTGGTCCGCGCAGCACTGACGCTGCGGGTAGCGGTTGAAGCGCGGCGCATCGCTCGCCTCGCTGCCGCTGAACACGCTCACGGGCGCCGTGGCCGAAACGCGCGTCCCCGTGAAGTCCGAGTTCAAGAGATCGGTCTCGAGGTTCAAGACGTCGAAGGCGTCGAGGGTGACGCTCACGGTGTCGCCGCGCGTGAGCACCGGGCGGCCGATGTCCGGGAGACCGAGCACCTGCGACGCGAGGTTGCCGAGCGTGACGTCGACCATGGTCCCGTCGCGCGTGCCGACCACGGTCAGCGTCGAGCGCAGGTCCTCGTCCTTGCGTCCGCTGAGGAAGTCCGTGTCCTCGCAGAAGGTGTCCCCGGGGAGGCAGTCCGCGTCCGCGATGGTCTGCGGCCAGCCCACCACCGTGTACTCGCTGCCGATGGCCGAGGTCGGGAGCAGGAGCGAGGCGTCGTTCGAGAAGACGCTCGCGTTGGTGAAGGGGTTGAACTGGTAGGCGATGATCGGGATGTTCGACGTCAGCCGGTAGGCCTGGCTCGTCAGCGCCGAGCCCGTGCCGTCGTTCCGGCCCGTGGCCACGCAGCGGAGGTCCTGCTCCGAGGGGTCGTCGTCGACGTCGACGCACTCCTGGCCGAAGCGGCACTCGGTGAAGAGCGAGGTGACCGGGTCGAGGGCGCGCCCGCGCTGGCCCACGAAGGAGCAGCCGTTGAGGTCGCTCGCGAGCCGGCACTCGCCCGCGCTCCCGGGGAGCCCGCTGCCCAGGGCGACGCACTCCTCGCTCCGGGGACAGCCGCCGCTCCCGACGACGCAGCGCTGGCGGCTCGAGGAGCCGTCGATCTCACGCCGGTCGAGGGGCACCTCCTCGACGGCGCCGGGGGGCACGCGCCGCGTCTCGATGACCCGGAGCTGCGCGGGCTCGCCGGGCGCCGCGTCGTTGACCTCGACGGTTACGGTCGCCGTGAGCGGGCTCGGGTTGGAGAGCACCACGGCGTACTGCTGGAAGCTGGCGTCGAGCGTCGAGCCGAGGGGCGCCGCGTTGTCGAGGTCGACGGCGAAGAACTCACAGCCCTCGTAGCTGCGGTTCATGATCGCGCGCTCGCAGAGGCTCACGCAGACCGCGTCTTCGCACGCGAAGCCGGCCTCGACGTCGCACTCCTCGATCTCGACGAAGCTGCCGCCGTCCGTGCCGCACTCGAGCACGCGCTCGCCGCGCTCGCAGAAGCCGGCGGCCGCGAGCGCCTCGGTGCAGCAGGTCCGCTCGGGGGGCCGACTCGTCTCCGGGTCGCCGGGGTCGCAGAGCGCGCAGCCGACGCCATCGATGCAGAGGCCGCCGGGGAGCTCGTCGCGGCAGTTGGTGGCCACGCGGCTCAGGAACTCGCCGCTCCGCTCGCAGGTGAACGCGATGGTCCCGTCCGTGGAGCAGGCCGTGTCGGTCTCCTCCACGCAGATGAAGTCCGTACCGGCGTCGCCGCCGCCCGGCCCACCGTCGATGCGTCCGATGTCGATGGGGTCGCTGCAGCCACCGGCGAATGCCGCCGCGCCGAGCGAAAGGAGAAGGAGCAGGCGAGTGCGCATGAAGGTCCCGAAGGGTAATCGAAGGAAGCGCGCCGTCCCACGGCGCCGGTCCCGCCGGGCGACGCTCAGCGGTTGATGATGAACTGGTTGATGGACCAGGCGTCCCAGCGGCGCTGGGCGAGGTCACCGTAGTTCACGGTGTCGAAGTCGAAGCCCGGGATGCTGATGGCGAAGAGCGCCCAGATCAGCCGCCCGTCGGGCACGTCCGCGATGCCGGGGATGGTCGAGAGGTCCGGGAGCTGCGCCTCCTGGAGCGAGCCCGGAACGAACATGCGCCAGAGCTCGTTGCCCGTCGCGTCCGCGATGAGCACGAGGTGGAAGTCCGGATCCGCGCCGCCCTCGGTCGCCGTCCAGCGGAGGATGCGGTCCTCGGGGATGGTCCCGCCCTCGACGGGCACGGCGGCGTCGGGGATACCGAGGAAGCCGTCGAGCACGACCTCGGAGTCGACGCTCCGGATGCCCGTGCGGACCACGTTGGTCTCGGGGAAGCCCTCGTTCGTGCCGGTGACCCAGCCCGACTGCACGCGGAAGCGGCCGTCGCTGAGCCCGTCGAAGAGAGCAGGCTGGGCGAGGAAGCGGAAGGGGCGCTCCGCGCGACGCGCGCGGACGACGTCGAGGTCGCCGCCGCCGACCACCGGCGCGAAGGGAAGCGCGATGGGCACGGGCCCGAACGCGCCCGGCGCGAGGATTGGGAAGCGCTTCACGATGAGGCCCTCGCCGCCGAGGTCGAGCTCGGTCTGCGTGACGAAGCGGTTCGGCTCGTCGGCGAGCGGCTCCGGGAGCCCGTCGAGGCGCACGTCGATGAAGTGATCGAGGGGCACGTTCATCACCGGGTTCACGCCGGTGACCTCCTCGCCGGGGCCGGCGAGCACGTTCCGGGCGACGCCCATGACGTAGGGGATGAACTCGAGCGTGCGGATGTTCTGGAGCCCGGCGATGGCATAGATGGCCATGGCCCGAGGCGCGACGAAGATGCGGTAGGGGTAGCCGCGCTCGCCCGTCTCGCACTGGGGGTCGAAGCCCGCGAGCGTGTCGTCCGTGCCGTCGTCGACGGGCGTCTCACAGACCGTCGGGTCGCCGCCGCCGATGGTCGGGTCAGGGTTGAGGCAGCCGTTCGCCGTGCCCGAGCAGGGCTCGGCGGCCGTCACGAAGGCGCGGCGGGTCCAGCCCTCGCGCGGCTCGGGGATGTTGTCCCAGGGGTTCGGGCCGAACTCGTTCGGGCCCTCCCAGATGAGCTCACCGCTGACGAAGCTGCCGTTCCGGCCCGGGCCGCCGGGGGGCGGGGCGCCGGGGGGCGGCGGGCAGTTGAAGACCAGGAAGACCGTCACGTCGCGGGCGTCGAAGCTCACGAAGGAGGTGTTCGCGAAGCACTCCTTCGCCGCGTGAATGGTCACCGGCGCGACGATGTCGGTGCCGCTGAAGGTGATCTGCCCGGTCGGGCCCGTGAGGCCCTGGTAGGGCGTCTCGAGGTCCTCGCCGAGGATGACGTAGGTGTCGGCCTCCGGGGCGCCGGTGCCCGCGTTGAGCACCGTGATGTTCAGCGTGCCGTCGAAATCGCCGCCGCCGAGGCCGCCGTTCAGCGGGTCCGCGGTCTCGATGTAGGTGAAGGCGTCCTCGAGCACGAGCTCGGTGCCGTCGCCGCGCACGAGGCTGACGTCGACCACGCCCGGCGGGCCCGCGGGGATGGTGCAGTCCATGGTGCCCTCGCTGACGACCTCGAGGGCCTGGCAGGGCACGCCGCCGAAGAGCACTTGGTCCTCGTCGTCGAAGGAGAGGCCGGTACCGATGACCTGGACGATGGCACCACCGCCCGCCGCCGCGCGCGAGGGCGTGACGTAGAAGCTGTCGTAGTTGTAGCCACCCGGAAGCGAGGCCTCTTGCTCGCCGATGGTGACGACGACGTCCGCCGGGCCCACGTCACCGGGGGGCACCACGATGGCCACCGTGTTCGCGTCGATGACCTCCGTGTCCGGGACCTGCACGTCCCGGCCGCCGACGGTCACCGCGACGCCGTCGCGGAAGCCACTGCCTCGCACGAGCACGACCGTGCCCCCGATGAAGGGCCCGTGGTCCGGCGCGAGCGACGCGAGGGTCAGGCGCTCGGTGCCGACGCCAGAATCCGGGAACATCGGCGCGCCGGCATCCGTCTCCACGCCGGCGTCCGGGTCCGGCACCGTGGGCGCGGGAGGCGGCGGCAGGAAGGTGGGATCCCCGCACGCGAGGAGGGAGGCAAGAGCGACGAGAGCGGTCGAGCGAAGCATGGCAAAGCTGAAGGACACCGGTTTACCTTCCGATACGTGCGGATCGCGTCGAGGGTTTCGCCATGCGCGCGCCGGGCCGGCCCCAACGCGAGCGCTTGTGACAACGCGCTTTCGGAAGTATCGGTGGCCCCCGGGATTCGTCAAGCACGGCCGCCCCATGCCCCCCGCGATTCCCTTGGGTGAACGATGAAGCTGCTCCGACTCGTCGTGAGCGATCTCCATCTCGTGACCGGGAACCGCCGGGGCGAGCTCAATGCCTTCGAGGACTTCTTCGAGGACGAGCGCTTCGCCGATCTCCTCGCTCACCACCAGGAAGAGGTCGGCGCGGACGGTGGCGTCGAGCTCATCATGAACGGGGACATCTTCGACCTGCTCAAGGTGCGCGTCGGCGGGAAGTGGCCCATCGAGATCACCGACGAGGTGGCCACGGAGAAGCTCCGGCAATGCCTCGACGGGCATCCGCTCTTCGTGCGCGCGCTCCGGCGCTTCCTCGAGCATCCGCGGAACCAGGTGACCTACCTGCCCGGAAACCACGACCTCGACATGTGGTTCCCCGGCCCGCAGGCGCTCTTCCGCCGCTACGTCACGCCCGAAGGCGCCGACGATCGCATCCGCTTCATCACCTCGTCGGACACCTATTACCTGCCCGAGGGCATCCAGATCCGGCACGGGCACCAGCTCGAGCGGATCCATCGCGTCGACTACGACGCGATGACCCGGACCCGGCCGGACGGGCGCGAGGTGCTGGCCCTGCCCTGGGGCAGCCTCTGGATCCTCGAGGTGATGAACCCGCTGAAGGAACAGCGGCTCCACATCGACAAGATCCTGCCGCTCGGACGCTTCATCGGCCTCGCGATGCTCTTCGACACGCGCTTCGCGTTCCGGTTCCTCTGGCGCTCGGCGAAGTACTTCATCAAGCACCGGGTGCTGAGCATCGACGCCTGGCGGGACCGCATCCGGCGCGTGCCGGGGCTGCTGCGCGAGGAGATCCTCTCGCTCGGCGGGGGCTACGACGATCAGGCCATCCGGGCGCTCCAGCGCACGCGCGGGGCGCACACGCTGATCGTCGGCCACAGCCACGGGCCCCGCTACATCCAGCTCCCGAGCGGGAAGCTGCTCGTGAACACGGGCACCTGGGTGAAGATGATCAACCTCGATCTCCAGCACCTCGGGCAGGACAGCGGGCTGACCTACGCGCGCATCGAGTACGAGGAGGGGAAGCCGCGGACCAGCCTCATGCGCTGGTACGGCCGCCGGCAGCTCACGGAGCTCGTGCCCTATGCGGACTGAGGGGCCCTCGGCCGGCCGGTTCCCGGTGTTCGTGGCGGTGCCGTTCGTGGCGGTGCCGTTCGTGGCGGCGCTGCTCGTGGCCGCGCCGACCGGCGCCCAGCCCGGCGCGCTCGTCTCCGCCCGCTTCGAGCCCCCCGCGCCGCTCCGCGTGGGGGACCGGCGCATGGTCGTGCTCGAGGTCCGCGGGGTCGGCGCGGACCTCCCGGTGCTCGTGACGGCGGACGAGGAGGGCACGGCCATCGAAGTGGTGCGAGGACGCCTGACCCGTCTCGATGCCGAGGATCCGGCGGCCCCGGCCTTGCGTTTTCCCGTGCCGCTGGTCGCCCGGGCGGCCGGGACGAGCGTGCTCCGGGCGGAGCTCCGGACCTTCGTCTGCGACGGCCCGGAGCCCGGCGCGCGCTGCGACGAGGTCGTGCGCGAAGCGGCGCTGACGCTGACGGTCGCTCGCGCCGAGTGAACGCGCGACCCCTTGCGCGCGCCGATGACTGAACGCACGATCAGTACCGTGCCGCGCCCGGTCGCCAATCCGCCGAACCCCTTCCAGGAGGCCCACCTCGAGTGGGACGGGCCTGCGCCCCCGGCCGAGCTCGAGGTCTTCGAGGAGACCTGCAAGAGCGCGCTCTCGAAGAACGCGAGCCCGGACGTGGGCTTCACCTGGTCCGTGAACCCCTATCGCGGCTGCTTTCACGCCTGCGCCTATTGCTACGCGCGGCCCTCCCATCAATGGCTGGGCTTCGGCGCCGGCACGGACTTCGACCGGCGTATCGTGGTGAAGACGAACGTGGCCGAGCGCCTTCGCGCCGCCTTCGACGCGCCGCGCTGGAAGGGCGAGGGCATCGTGCTCAGCGGCAACACGGACTGCTACCAGCCCCTCGAGGCGAGCTACGGGCTCACGCGAGCCTGCCTCGAGGTCTGCCTCGCCTACCGAAACCCCGTCGCGATCATCACGAAGAGCAAGCTCGTCCGGCGCGACGCCGCGCTCCTGGCGGCGCTCCACCGGGAGGCGGGCTGCCACGTCTTCGTCTCGATCCCCTTCGCCGACGACGCGATGGCGCGCGGCATCGAGCCCTACGCGAGCTCACCGACCAAGCGCTTCGAGACCGTGCGCGTGCTGGCGGACGCCGGGGTGCCCGTGGGCATCAGCGTGGGGCCGGTGATCCCCGGGCTGAACGACCCGCAGATCCCCGAGATCCTCGCGCGGGCGAAGGACGCTGGCGCGCAGGCGGCCTTCATGATCCTGCTCCGGCTCCCCAAGGAGGTGCTGCCGGTCTTCGACGCGCGCCTCGAGGCCGCCTTTCCGCTCCGGGCGAAGAAGGTCCGCCACGCGATCCAGGACCTTCGCGGCGGCAAGATGAACGAGAGCGCCTTCGGCGCGCGCATGGTCGGCAAGGGGCCGCGCTGGGAGGCCATCCGCCAGCTCTTCGAGACGCACCGGAGGCGCCACGGGCTCGAGGTGCGCGGCTTCGGGCAAGCGGAGGGGCCGAGCCGCTTCCGGCGGCCCGAGGCCCAGCTCGGCCTCTTCGAGAGCGCCGGCTGATCGCGCTCACGGGGTCGGCGTGACCTCGACCTCGAGGCCCCGCGCCACGCCATCGAGCACCTCGAGGACGACGCCGAAGCCGAGCGCGTCCCGGACGAGGCGCCCCCGAAGGCGCGCCGGCTGCCCGGGGGCGGCGTCGGCGAAGGGAAAGCCGCTCTCCTCGTTGCCCCGGGGGCGGAGAAAGAGGCGGACCCGCCCCTCCCGGGAACGAACCACCACGCGCACGGGCGCCGGGTGGAGCTTCCCGGTGCCGATGTCGCGCACCGGGTCCACCTGGCCCAGCGCGAGCACGCCGCGACCGCGCGCCTCGTCCACGGTGCCCGTGGCGCTCCAGTCCTCGCCGGCCGTCACGACGTGGAGGGACCTCCCGCGGAGGCGGAGGGTGCCGCCGGGGAGCGCGGGGGCGCGCGGTCCCGTGGCCTCGGCGAGGGCGCGCTCGCGTTCCCTTCGCCGGGCCTCCGCGCGGTCGGCGAGGTGCAGCTTCCACACCCCCTCCTCATGCCCGGGGTTCGCGCCGAAGGCCGCCGGGAAGCGCCGGGCTAGCGCGGGGGGGATCGCCTCGATGCGGTTCTGCCGGACGTTCAGCTCCTCGAGCCCGGCGACGCTCAGGAGCGCCCCCACGTCCGAGAGTGCATTCCGGGACGCATCGAGCCACGCGAGCGTGCGCCCCTCGAGGCCGGCGAGGCTCGGGAGCGCGTTCCGCGAGACGTCGAGG
>JBCDGX010000218.1:0-8667 GCA_038750805.1 Myxococcota bacterium | reverse complement strand
TACCAGGACCCGCGCATGTACTACAACAGGCAGCGCGCCGGACGCGACGCCTGGCAGCCCCCGCCGCCCGGAGCCCCGCCGGCCGAGCCCGCCGCGCCGTCCGCGGAGCCCAACGCCCCGCCCGCCGCGCCCGAAGCAGATCGCCCCTCGAACGAAAGCGATCCGGGAGACGCGGAGACCGACCGCCCCGCCCAGCAGGCCGGGGAGCCGCCGGGCGCCGCCCCCGCGGGTGGTGCCGAGGACACGGGCAGCCCCGAGACGGAGCCTGACGCCGAAGACCCCGCGAGCCCCGACCCGGAGCTCGCCGAAGACGCCCGAAGCCTGCTCGCCGCCGCCCTCGCCGGGCCGCTCCACGCAGAGCTCGCCTCGCTCACCGTCCGGGCGATGCCCGACGAGACCCCGCTCCTCGACGGTCTCCGCGCCGAGCTCGATCTGGAGAACGGCGTCGTCGAGACGGAGGCCCTCGGCCGCCTCGCGGGCGGCACCCTCGAGTGGGACCTCGCGCTCGAGCTCGCTGCCGAGCGGGTCGAGGGGCGTTTCCACGTGGATGCGCTGCCGCTGAACCTCATCGAGCCGCTGCTGCCGGACCTTCCGCTCCACCGCGCCGACGCGGCCCGCTTCGGCGCCGACGTTCACATCGACCGCGCGAGCGATGGGGAGCTCACCTTCGAGGGAACGCTCCAGCTCCGGCGCGGCGCCATCGACGACCCGGCCATCGCGCCCGTCCCGGTGCGCGATCTCGACGTGGGCTGGCGCGGCGCCGCCACCTGGAGCCCGGAGCATCGGCGCCTCGCGGTCGACGACTCGACGCTCACCGTGCGCGGCGTCGAGACGCGCTGGCGCGCCGAGATCGCGCTCCCCGACGATGGCTGGAGCGCCCGCGTCCGCGCGACCCTGCCGCCCACCCGCTGCAACGACGCCGCGCGGGCCGTGCCAGAGGATCTGCTTCAGGACGCCGCCGGCTTCCGCTGGAGCGGCACCATCGGCGCCCAGGTGCGCTTCTCCGCTCGCTCGGACGCGCTCGACGCGACGGTGCTCGACGTCGACGTCGCGAACGGCTGCGTCTTCGACACGGTCCCGGCCATGGCGGACCTGCGCCGCGTGCAGGGGCCCTTCGTGCATCGCGTGCAGGAGCCCGACGGCACGCTCTTCGAGATGAGCGCCGGCCCCGGCACCGCCAACTGGGCGCCGCTCCACGCGACGAGCCCTTTCCTGGTCCACGCCGTCATCGGCCACGAGGACGCCGCGTTCCTCCGCCACGAGGGCTTCTCCGTGGGCTCCATCCGCGACGCGCTCGTGCGCAACCTCGAGGCCGGGGTCTACGTGCGCGGCGGCAGCACCATCAGCCAGCAGCTCGCCAAGAACGTCTTCCTCCACCGCGAGAAGACCCTCGCCCGGAAGGCCCAGGAGCTCCTGCTCACGTGGTGGCTCGAGAGCGCGCTGCCGAAGGAAGAGATCCTCGCGCTCTACCTGAACGTCATCGAGTACGGGCCCGGCATCTACGGCATCGTCAACGCCGCCGACCACTACTTCGGCCGCCACCCCTCGGAGCTCACCGCGGCCGAGTCCGCCTACCTCGCCTGCATCCTCCCGAACCCGAAGGGCTTCCACGACCAGTGGGTCGCCGGTCAGCCGACGCCGCGCATGCGCCGCCGCGTCACGCGCTTCCTCCGGGTGCTCCACGACCGGGGCCGCATCGACGCCGCGGCGCTCGCCGATGGCGAAGCGCAGATCCAGCGCTTGCGCTTCCGGCGGCCGGACCAGGCGCCGAGCAGCTGGCCGCAGGTCGGCCGTACGCGGGCCTTCCCCTTCGCGACGGCCATCGTCGGCGATCCCTTCGAGGCCTTCCTCGCCCCGGCCGGGCCCGGGGACGACGCCCCGGCGCCCTCCCTCGATCTCATCGAGCCGATCTGAGCCCGGCGGCCAGAGGCCCGAGCCCGCGGCCTCAGCGGCTGACGCTCACGGAGCGCACGAGCCAGCGGTCCTCGCGCTTCTCGAGGCGAAGCTCCACGCGCCCGGCGCCGCCCTCGCCGACGAGTTGCATGCCCACCTGCGCCACGTCGTCCTCGACGCGCACGCTCTCGCGCATCGCCCGGAAGCGCCGACCCATCACGGGACGCAGGCCGCGCCGGGCGTCGCGCGCGAGGTCCATGGCCGCGCCGCTCCCGTAGACCCGCGTCATGCCGTGCACCGTGGTCTCGAGCGGCAGCACGTCCACGTCGACGTGCCCGAGCGCGACGTCCAGGCGGGCGTCCGTGACCTCGCCCCGGAAGGCCAAGGCGATCGCGCGCACGCGCTCCTAGTCGGACTCGAAGGCCGCGTCGAAGGCGAGCCAACCCACCGTGAGGAGCGCCGCGACGGCCATGATGCGCAGACGTACGCTCATGCCCCGCAGCCTAGTACGTCACCGGAAATCCGCTCTGTCGCACCCGTACACCAGCCCGGACGCGCCGTTCGTGGTTTCGCTCCCTCGCCCCGCCCCGTCGTCGCGGCTCCGTTGCATCTGGGGAACGCTGACGTCGCCGGGACTTGCCTCGGCGGAAGCCGGCGGCCTAGCTTCGCTCCGGCTGCCGGCGACCGGCGTCGCCAGCGACGTCCGTACGGGGACCGGGATGCACGGACGCCAGCTCTCTTCGACCACGCTCCGCACGTCGTGCGGACGCGCCCTTCGACCCGCTGCGCTCGGCCTCGTCGCCGCGCTCACCGCCCTCGCCGCCCTCGCGCCCGCTCCGGCCTCCGCGCAGGGCAGCGCCAGCCGCCCCATCCCGGTGAACATCGAGTCGAACCCGCCGGGCGCGACCGTCTACTACCAGTCCGTCGACCCGGCGAATCGCATCGGCACGACGCCGATCACCGCCGCGCGCATCCCCCGCGGCCAGCGGGTGCTCATCTTCCAGCTCGAGGGCCACGAGGAGAAGCGCCTCGAGGTCCGCGTGCAGCGCCGCCGCGAGACCTTCACGGCGACCCTCGAGCCCTTCTCCGTGATCAACATCACCGGCGCGAACGAGGCCGCGTCCGGCGCCGCCGTGCGCGTGGACGGCGAGCCCGTCGGCAACGTGCCCTACCGCGGCCGCGTCGAGCCGGGGCGGCACCTCGTGCAGGTGGGCCGCGAGGGCCACCGCACCTTCAGCCAGTGGGTGGAGCTCTCCGGCGGCCAGGTGCTGACCCTGCCCGTGCTCCTCGAGGCCGAGCAGGCCCCCACGGGCTCGCTCCTCGTGGCGGGCGATACGCCGGGCGCGCAGATCTTCCTCGACGGCGCGCCGCGCGGCACCACGCCGACCGTGCTGGACGACATCCCCGCCGGCGAGCACGTGCTCGAGGTCCGCTCGACGGACCCGAACCTCGAGCCCTTCCGGCAGACCGTGCGCGTCATCGCTGGAGAGCGCCTGACCATCGCCGCGCGCCTTCAGCCCGCGACGGCCGCCGGGGGCAGCCTCCGGGTGCTCGCGACGCCCCGGGGCGCCGTGGTCAGCGTCGACGGCGAGGTCATCGGCGAGGCGCCGGCCGGCCGCGAGGGCCTCTCGCCCGGGGAGCACATCGTCACCGTCGAGGCCGAGGGCTACCAGCGCGCGGAGCAGACCGTCACCATCGAGGACGGCCGCCAGCGCGTGATCAGCGTGACCCTCGACGCCATCGGCCAGGCGCCGGGGCGCATCGTCGTCAACGCCAACGTCGATCGCGCCGAGGTCTTCATCGACGGCGAGCCGCGGGGCTCGGTCCCCGTGGTCGTGAGCGAGCCCCCCGCCGGAACGCACGCCATCGTCGTGCGCGCCGAGGGCTACCAGGAGTACCGGCGCACCTGCAGCGTCGGTCCTGGCCTCGATTGCGACGTGGACGCGCGTCTCGAGCCCATCGGGACGCCGGTCCGCGTCGAGGCGAACGTCTCCCAGGCCCAGCTCTACGTGGACGGCGAGCTCGAGGGTCCCGTGCCCTGGGAGGGGACGCTCCCCGTCGGCTCGCACCGCATCGAGGTGCGCGCGCCGGGCTACCGCACCTACGAGGCGCAGGTGGCGCTCCGCCCGTCCGCGGACGTGCGGATCTTCAACGTCGGCCTCGTCGGCGAGAACGAGCTCAGCGTCGACGAGCGGCGCGCCCAGGTGGAGCAGCGCCGGGAGCGCCACACGCAGGCCGTCTCGCGCTCCGGCGCTACGCTGCCCGCGGACCTCGCCGTCCTCGATTTCTCCCTCGGCTGGCCGCATCTCTTCGAGTTCCGCCTCGGCATCGGCATCCTCGATTGGCTCGAGGCCGGCATCGGGTTCCGAACGTTCGGTCGACTCACCGAGTTCGAGGGGCGCGTAAAGGCCGGCTACCGGCCCGTGCGGCAGATCTCCGTGGGCGGCCAGGTGCGCATCGGTGGCGGCCTCGGCCCGGCCCGGGACGCCCGGGACTTCGAGCTCGACGACCTCGAGTCCGTGAACGGCACGCGCCCGGCGGACCTCAGCTTCAGCACGAACACCTTCTTCGTGAGCATGGAGGGGCTCTTCTCGCTCCACTTCCTGCGCGCGGGCAACTTCACGCTCTGGGTCGGCGCGGACTTCATCCGCGACGGCTACGGCTTCAACGCGACGGCCTCGAACTGCCGCTTCGGGAGCGAGCAGACGGTCACCGTCGGCGGCAACGAGGTCCCGATCTGCGACGCGACCCGCGAGCAGATCGAGGCGGACCCGGACTACGGGACCGCAGAGCTTCGCCAGGCCGCGCGCCTCGACGACTCCCAGGGCCTCGGCCGCATCCGCATCGGCGGCTCCCTCGAGTTCATCCTCAACGAGCGCTGGAACGCCTGGGGCGCCTTCGAGGGCGTCCTCACCAGCCGGAACCGGCGCATCTTCGGCGACGTCTTCGGGCTCGGGAACGCCGACCTGCGGATGTATTTTCGCCTCGGCGCCACCTACAAGTTCGGCGTCTTCGACGACCGCACGTCGCGTCAGTCGGCGCCCGAGCCGGAGCCCGAGCCCGAGCTCGCCCCCGAGCCGACGGCGCCCGCCGGTTGAGCGCGTGAGCGCCCATTTCATCGCCATCGAGGGCATCGACGGCGCGGGCACGACCACCCAGGCCGCCCGCGTCGTGGCACGCCTCGGGGCCCGCGGCGTGCCGGCCCGCGGCACCCGGGAGCCGACCGGCGGACCCATCGGGACCCTCATCCGCCAGGCGCTGACGGGGCGCTTCGTGGTGCCCGGGGAGGACGGCCCCGCGGCCCCGGGCTGGGAAACCATGGCGCTCCTCTTCGCCGCCGATCGCCTCGACCACGGCCAAGCGCTGATCGCCCCGAGCCTGCAAGCGGGCGTCACGGTCGTCACCGACCGCTACGTGCACTCGTCGGTGGCCTATCAGTCGATCACCGGCGGCGGGACCGACGCGGCGCGCGACTGGGTGAAGACGCTGAACCGCCAGGCGCGGCGCCCGGACCTGACCATCGTGCTCGACGTGGACCCGGCCGTGGCCCGCGCGCGGCGCCTCGCCCGGAGCGACGACCGCGAACTCTACGACGACGACGCGCTCCAGCGGCAGCTCGCGGCCTTCTACGCGGACATCGACGCGCAATTTCCCGGCGAGCCCATCGTGCACGTGGACGCGAACCGGGACGTGCCGGCCGTCGAGCTCGACGTCCTCAACCACGTACGGGCCCTCCGTGGCGAGGCCCCGCTGAGCGCGCTCTGAGGGCGCTGGCGTCCCGAGCCCGCAGCTCCTTTTGTTGACGGCGCGGGCGCTTCGGGGTCATGCGGTCCTCATGCGCCCGGTGCTTCTCCTCCTCGCCCTCGGGGCCTGCGCGGGCTCGACGCCGCCGCCCGAGCCCGTCGCGCCGGCCGAAAGCGCCGGAGCCCCTGCGCCGGAAGTCGAAGCCCCCGTGGCTCTGGTCCGCGACGGGACCATCGCCCGGGCCGAGCTCCTGCCCGTCCTCGACGCCGGGCTCGGGCACTTCCTTCGCGGCGTGCGCGTCGAGCCCTCGCGCCGGGACGGGGCATTCGAGGGGTTTCGGCTCACCCACCTCTATCCGGACGACCCGCGTTTTCAGGCCATCGACCTTCGCCCCGGGGACGTAGTGCTCCGCATCAACGAGCGTCCCATCGAGCGCCCGGAGCAGGCCCTGGTGGTGTGGGAGGAGCTCCGCGTCGTGAGCCAGCTCGTGGTGGATTACCGCCGCGGCGACGAGGAGCGCTCGCTCCGCTTCGCGATCATCGATTGAGCGGGTCCGCCGCGAGGCGCACGATCCGCACGCCGAGCTCGCCGTCGACGTCGACGAGCTCGCCCTCGGCTACCGCCACGTCTCCGGCGCGCAGACGCACGCGGGTCCCCACGGCGGAGCCCGTCGGGAGGAGCTCGCCCGGGCGGAGCGCGCGGGCCTCGGCGAGCCGGAGCGTCACGCGCGCCAGCTCGACGGCCAGGGTGATCGGGGCCTCGTCGAGCTCCCGGAGGCCGATCTCGGTGTCGCTCTCCTCGTGGCGCGTCCGCATCTCCAAACCCTCTCCTTCGACCGGCGCGCGCGTGCGCGCCCCGACGCGAAACCCACCCGCGTCGCGGGTCAGCGCCCAGTGGAGCCCGGCCACGCGCAGCGTCGCGCGTCCCTCGGCGAAGGGCGCGTCGTCGAGCACGACCACGTCCCCGCGGCCGAGCCCGCGAAGCTCGGCGACCGTGACCGTCGCGACGCCCCCGTCCACCGTCGCCCGCACCGGCGCGTCGGCGTAGGCCCCGAGCGCCGCCCTCGCGGGCGCCGCCGGCAGAGGAAGCGCGTCCGGCGCGAGGAGCCGAAGAGGCCCCGAGGCGCCGCCGGGCAGCGTGAGCGTCGCGGGCCAGCCGGCGAGGCCCCCGTCCCCGAGCACGCCGACGAGGGCCTCTCGGGAGGTCAGCACGCCGTGGGCCCGCCAGCCCGGCGCCGCGGCCTCGAGGAGCTGGGCCCCCAGCCAGAGCAGCACTCCGCGCTCGACGTCCCCGAGCGGTCCGAGCGCCGCGCCGGGCAGCTCGCCCTCGCCGCCGAGGACGCGGTCGACCAGCGCTTCGGCCAGCCGCGCGTCCACCTCGAGCGCGGCGAAGGCGCTGGCCGGTCCCTCCGGAGGCGCGACGACGAGGGCGACGAGGGGCTCCGGGAGCCCCGCCGCCAGCGTCCCCGCGCCCCAGGGCTCCAAGGTCCCCGGCGTGAGCGCGACCGCTCCCCCGAGCTGGGTCTCGAGCGCGGCGGAGAGGGCCGGAAGAACCTCGGCCCGCGCCGCCCGGGCCAGGCGCCGGGCGCGGTCCACGTCCTCCCGCGACCAGCTCGGCAGGGGCTCGAGGAAGCGCGGCACGCCCCGAGGGAAGCACGGACCCGCGCCCCCGCTCCAGGGTTCGCTGCCCGCCGACGCTTGCCGGCCCTCGGCCCGTGGTCCAAGCGTAACGACGTGGCGTCCGAGACTCACCGCTCCGACCCTTCCTTCGCGCGCGCCGCCTGGGCCTTCCTCGGCTACACGCTCCTCGTCATCGTGTGGGGCGCCGTCGTCCGGGCGACGCTTCATGGCGACGGTTGCGGGGACCATTGGCCGCTCTGCAACGGTGAGATCGTCCCCGCGGCGAAGACGACCAAGACCCTCGTCGAGTTCACCCATCGGCTCACCTCGGGGGTGGCCTTCCTCGGCGCCCTGGCGCTCTTCGTCGCCGCGCGCCGGCGCTTCCCGGAGGGTCATGCGGCCCGTCGCGCCGCGCGCTGGGGCTTCGTGTTCATGACGACCGAGGCGATCATCGGGGCGGGCCTCGTCCTCCTGAAGATGGTCGCCGACAACCGCGACGTGGCGCGAGGCTGGTGGGCCGCGGGCCACCTCGGGAACACCTTCCTCCTGCTCGCCGCGCTGGCGCTGACGGCCCACGCCGCCGGGGGCGGCCGGCTCCCGAGGCTCCGCGGCGCCCGGGGCGCGAAGCTCGCGGTGGCGCTCCTCGGCGTCCTCCTGCTCGGGGCGAGCGGCGCCATCGTCGCGCTCGGGGACACGCTCTTCCCGGCGGCGACGCTGGCCGAGGGCATCGCCCAGGACTTCGACCCGGAGAGCCACCTCTTCGTCCGGCTGCGCACCCTCCACCCGATCCTCGGCCTCGCGGTGGCGCTCGGGACGCTCTTTTTCACGACCCAGCTCGCGGCGGCCGAGCCCGAGCTCCGGCGGCTGGCGCTCGGCATCGCCGGGGTCTTCGTCGCGCAGACGGCGCTGGGCTTTCTGAACGTGGCGCTCCTCGCGCCGCTTTGGGCCCAGCTCGCCCATCTTCTGCTGGCCGACGCGCTCTGGATCGGGCTCGTCCTGCTGGCCGCACGCGCCTGCCCGGCGCCCGATGGGGCGACGCTGGCTCCGCCGCGCGATCCGGTCCCCGCGCTCGGCTGACCGGCGCTCATCGGGCCTCGACCTCCACCTCGACGCGATGGCCCGCCCGGCGGAGTGCCGCACCCAGCACCCCGGCGAGGCGCTCCGCCTCGCGATGCGGTCCTTCGCTCGTGACCGTGAGGGAGACGCCGCCGGCCGCTTCCGTGAGCTGGAGCTCGAGGCCGTCGAGGCCTCCGCCGAGACGCAGGCGCACGTGGGCGCGCCCGCGCACGTGCCCCACGCGAAGCGTCGTGAGGAGCCGCTCGGCGAGCGCCTGGGCCTCCGCGAGGTGCCGGCCGCCGCCGGACTCGGCAGGCGCGGGCGTGCCGGCGGGCGGGAGCAGCGCCGGCGGCGG
>JBCDGX010000217.1:0-8721 GCA_038750805.1 Myxococcota bacterium | reverse complement strand
GTCCCCGAACCGGTTCTCGCGGGGGCGTCGTGATGGAGCCTAGTGATCTCGCGCACTGCAAGGAGGCGATCCGGCACGGCTCGCGGGAGGAGGCCGACGGGCTCGGGCGGCACGCTCACGCCGAGCGGCGCGCTCGCCCGGGGCGCACCCACGACGAGCAAATCGCCGTCCACGGCGAGCGCCGCGCCGAAGCTGGACTCGCGAAGCACCGGCGGGTGAAGTGTCGTCACGAGGACGTCGTCGCAGGGCACCCCGACGAGGCTCGCGCAGGCGTCCTCCTCCGGCGTGCACCGGACGCCGTCGCAGCGTTCACTGGCCGCGCACGAAAACCCGCACGCCCCGCAATGCTCGGTGGTGCCCGGGTTGGCGCTCTCGTCGATCCGCTGGTCGCAATCCTGGTCGATGCCGTCGCAGGTCTCCGGGCCGGGCTCCGAGAGAAGAGCATCGGGGCGCTGCACGCAGCGGCCCGCCTCGCAGGCCTCGCAGGCGTTGCAGGCGCGCTCGCAGCACTGACCGCGCACGCAGACGCCGCTCGCGCAATGCACGCCACGCTCGCATACCTCGCCGTCGGCGTTCGACGCCCCGGGCCCGAACACGCAGCCCAGCCGGCGATCGCAGCGCTGGCCCGGGCCGCAGGACGAGTGATCGACGGTCACGAAGCACACGCCCGCGTCGCAGCGGGCGCTCGCGCCACACACGCCGGCATTCGATGAGCAGTCGGCGTCGACGACGCACTCGGGTGCCGGGCACCCCGGCTCGTCCCCGCGTTGACAGCTCGGCGGCACGCACCGGCCCGCCAGGCACGGCCCTTCGAAGCACTCGCCCTCGTCGAGGCATTGCCCGGCGCCGTAGCGACACTGCTCTTCCACCGCCAGGCAGCTTCGGAGCAGCCGGAACTCGAGGCGAGACGCTTCGTAGACCATCGCGAGACGTCGGCGCAGCCGGGTGCGTCCCCCGAAGTCGACGGCCTCGACCTCGACGTACCTCGCGGGCGAGGGGAGCGCGTTCGGGTCGAGGGTCGCCAAGAGTCGCGGCGCGCTGTTCCAATCGTCACCGACCTCGAGCACCACGTCGGCGAGCAGCCGAGGATAATCGGCCGAACGGCCGTGCACCTGGACGACCAGCCGCTCGACCTCGATGCCCGGCGCCAGGTCCGTTTGAGCCAGGATGGTGATGCCCGCAGGCTCCGCACCGGTCCCGCAGGCCACGAGGGCGAGCCACGCGACCCAATGGCGGGGTCCGCAAGCAATCATGGAACGAGCGTGCCATGGCCTGCGTCCGTGGTCACCGGCATGCTGTCGGCGGCATGCGCGTGTGGGCACGGTGGGCGGCCCTCGGGCTCGCCGGGGCGATCGCGTGCACGCCGGATCCTCCGGGCGCGGGGACCTCGTCCGGCACCGACGAGCGCCCCACGCATCACGCGCCGCGCGGGTCCGCGGTAGGGCTTCCAGCCGTCGCGCATGCGAACGACCGGGACACCCTCCTCGGCGCGTCCGGGACCCTCCGGGCGGCGCTCGCGCGGATCCTCGCGGATGACGTCGACCCATGGCGCCCCGAAGCGCGGGTCCTCGTGCAGAACGACGCCTGGGGGCTCTGGCAGCGGCTGAGCGGGCTCGAGACCGCGGCGAACGACGCGAGCCTACGCCGGCTCGCTGCCCGCGTGGTCCGGCACCTCGCGCTCCCGGCCGACCGCCTCGCGGCCCTCGCTCCCGCCGGGCCCCCGCTCCCCGAGCATCTCGGGCCCGCCGAAGGCTGGACCGAGCTCGAGGCGGAGCTCCCCGTGCTCTCACACGAACGGGCGTTCGGTCTCCGGCGCCTCTTCCGCGTGCTCCTCGCCGGGCCCGAGGGCCCCGCGGGGCCGCCGCGGCGCGCGCTCACGAGCCAGCTCGTCGCCATCGATGCGGAGGGGAAGGCGCACCTCACGCGCCTGCCCGGCGAGCTCGAGCAGCTCCGCTTCGAGGGCGACACGCTCGTCCTGGCGCGCGTGCACGAGCTCGATCGGGAGGCCCTCCTCGCGGGCTCCCCGCCCCTTCGCGCCGCCGAGCGCATCGCCCACGTGCCCGGGCTCGGGGCGAACGCCTTCCTCTTCGCGCTCGACCCGCCCGAGCCCGTGGCCGACCTCCCCTGCGCGCGCTGCCACGACGACGGGACGATGATGACCCTCCCGACCACCCGCTACGCGCCGGGCCATCGCTTCCCGCCGCTCCTGGCCCAGGCCTCCGAGGAGGCCCGGGCGATCTTCGCCGAGGCGCGCGCGGAGCCCTGAGCGGCGTCGCCCGCCATGCGTCCCGCGCACGACGCCCGTGCGAGGGCCGGCGCTACCTCGGGGGACGTTCGGGCGCACATCCGAGGGGCGCCCGGGATGCGGCGCGAAAGGAGCCCCCATGACCCAGAACCCCACCCTCGGAGGCCACGTCGCCCTCGTCACCGGCGCGAGCCGCGGCATCGGCCGCGCCCTCGTGCCCGCGCTCCTCGACGCCGGCGCCAGCAAGGTCTACGCAACGGCGCGCGACACCGCGAAGGTCGCGGACCTCGCGGGCGAGCGCGTCGTCCCCCTCGCCCTCGACGTCACGGACCTGAGCTCCATCGCCGCGGCGGCGAGGCGCGCAGAGGATGTGACGCTCCTTCTGAACAACGCGGGCTCGCTCCGCTCCTACGACGTGCTCGGCGCGAGCCGCGCGGACCTCGAGGCGGACCTCGCGGTGAACTTCTTCGGCCCCCTCGAGGTGACGAAGGCCTTCCGCGCCGCCCTCGCCGCGGCGGAGCAGGGCGTCCTGGTGAACGTGCTGACCCTGGTCAGCCTCGCGAGCATGGCCGGCATCGGCGGCTACGCGGCGTCGAAGGCGGCGGCCCTCTCGCTCACCCAATCGCTGAGGGCGACGCTCCGCGCCGAGGGCACGCGCGTCGTCGGCGTCTACCCGGGCGCCGTGGACACGGACATGATCCGCGGCTTCGAGATGGCCAAGGCCACGCCCGAGAGCGTCGCCGCGGCCCTGGTCCAGGGCGTCGCCGCCGGCGCCGTGGACATCTTCCCGGACGCCATGTCGGAGCCCCTCGGCGCCCTCTGGCAGAAGGACCCGAAGGCCCTCGAGGCGCGGTTCGCTTCGATGTGAGCTCAGGGCTCGGCGCCGGCGGGAGCGTTCACAGACGGGGGCTCGACGAGCTCCACGTCCTCCAGGGTGACCTCCGCGCCGCACGCGGCGTCGCGCGCCTCCGCGGTGACTACCCGGACGCGCGGCGACGCCCGGGCGAAGAGCCCGCGCACCTCCGCCGCCACGTCCATCGTCGGACGGAGGACCACGAGCGCGGTCGTTCCTCCGGCGTCCTGGAGCGCGATACCACTCAGGCCCTTCCGACCGAGGGTCGGGATCAAGGCCTCGGGCGTGGCGGGGAGGCGCCCCAGCAGCACGCCGCGCAAGCGTACGGCCACCGTGTCGCGCTCGCGCGCGAGCTCCACGTCCCGGAGCCGGTCGTAGCGAACGTAGTTCCAGCCAAGCACCACCGCGGTCCCGGCGAGGAAGCCCGCCACCGCCGCCCACGGTGAGGCAGCCCCCGTACCCGCAGCGACGCCCGTCGCGACACCCACGAGCGACGGCAGGAAGACGAGCGCGAACGGCGGCAGACCGCGTCCTCGCCAGAAGCGTACGCGAGCGCGCACGGTGAGCGGCCCCGAGGGGGCGCGAGCCGGCGGGAGCGTGTCGTCCAACGTCGCCCGACCGACCGCTGCGAAGCCAAAGAGCAGGCGAAGAGCGGGGACGCGCTCGTCGCGGGTCGCGGCTTGCACGAGCATCGCGAGGGCGGTGGCATCGAGCCGGTCGCCACGGATCACGTCGAGCGGCCGCGGCTCGTCGTCGAGGCCGATGCGTAGCTCCCACGCCTTCTTGCGGCCACGGAGGCCGAAGAGCGGCTTCCGCTCGAGCCAGAGGCGTCCGCGCCGCCGGGCGCCGCGGAGGGGCACCACTTCGACGCTCCCATCGCCGAGGACGCGCACGCGACGAAGGCGCGGCACGGCCTTCCGAAACACGAACGCGGTGTACGCCAACCAGCCGAGGTGAATCGGAGCGAACAAGGGCAAGCGCCCCAGGAGAGCGTCGCGCATGCTCAGCAGCAACCCCACCCCGGCGTTCACGGCGACGACAGCCGCGAAGAGGCGCTCGCCCCGAAACCCGCGGCGCGCCGAGCGAAGATCGACCTCGGCCTCCACGGGCACGTCCGGGACGCGATATCCCGTGGGGAGCTCCTGATCCGGCGTCTGGCGTTTCCGCCACCCAAGCGAGCGAAGCACGGAACGGTCCTTAGCCACCCATGGCGGCGGCCGCCACGTCGGCGTCACCGTCAGCGGCGGCGGCGGAGCAGGAAGGGCGCGAGGAGCACCAGCCAGGGAAGCGCCACGGGCGCGGCGGCGCTACAGCCGTCGGCCGCTCGGCCGCCGCTGCCGCTGCCGCCTCCGCGCATGGCGTCCCAGGCCTCGCGGCTCACGGGTCGTCCCTCCGCATCGAGGCATGGTCGTCGGTGCAGACCGGGGCCGGGGGCTCGATCAGAAGCTCGTCTGCCGGTCGCGAGCTCGCGCAGACCGTGCCCGTCGTCTCCTGGGGGACGTACCAGCCGCCGCCCCCGCAGGCGGGCGGCGCGGGCGCACAGATCTCGAGGTCGCGGAGCGCGGCGTTGAAGCCATCGCCGCCCGGCGAGCCCGAGGCGAAGACCACCGCCGAGCAGACCGGCGCCGCCGCCGTGGCGACGAGCGTCGCCGCGTTCCCCTCGGCACACGCGCAGGCCGGAAAGCCGTTCAGGTCGACGCAGGTGCCCTCGCCGCAGTCGACGCGCGCGCAGGCGTCGGGGAGCTCGATGCCTCCCGCCTCGAGGTCCACGGGCGGCGTCTCGGGAACGCAGGTCACGGCGTCCTCGCCGTCGAGGTCGCGGAACTGGCGCGCCACGAAGCCCTCGTCGCAAGCGCAGCCGGGGGTGTCCCCGCCGGTCACCACGCACTCGCCCCGTCCGCAATAGACGCCGCTGCAGCGGTCCCGACGCTCGGCGGCCAAGAGCGCGTCCTGATCGATGACGTCGGCGCGGCAGGCCGCTACGTCGAAGCGCGTCGCCGTGAGCCGGAGGCGCTCGGTCCGCCCCGTCGACGTGACGGGCTCGAAGGCCGGGTCGAAGGTCATCTCCTCCGGGGAGATGCGCGTCGTCCATCGCGTCATCCGGGCGTGCCGGGCGCCGAGGGCGTCGACGAGCTCGGCGCCGGCGACGATGGCCTCCGCGTCCGGGCAATCGACGCGGTCGAAGTCCGTGGTCGGACACTGGCAGAGCCCGTCGCCGCCGACGCCGCAGCGGTCGAAGTCGTCTCCGCAGCAGAAGTCGTCGCCGAGCGCTCCGCGGGAGCTCGCGGTCACCCCGCGGTACTCCTGGACGAAGCCGTCGCCGCCGGCCTCGTCCACGAGCCGCGCGAGCACCTGCGCGTAGTTGTCCCCGAAGCTGGCGCCGAAGGTCAGGGCCTCCGGAAGCACGGTCACGCGCGGATGCTCGAAAGGCTGGAAGTCCTGCGGCCCGTAGACGTACGTGGTCACCGTGAGGTGCGGCTGCGCCCCGATGGCCGTGAGCATCAGGGGCACCATCGGCATGTCGGCCTCGTAGGTCATGCGGAGCGGACGGATCTCGTCGACGTCCGCGCCAGGCACGAGCCGGCTGGCCACGAAGACCATGCCCGCGTCCGCGTAGGGCTGCATGAAGGGCGCCGTCGTCTCGTTGACGAGGAAGTCGTTGTCCCGGAGCCACGCGACGGCGGCCGTGGCGTCGCCAGCGGCGAAGGTGACGGTGTCGTAGGAGCCGATGGTCTCCCGGCCGAGCACCTCGACGGGCGAGCCGCCGTCGCCGGGGAAGCCCGAGTCGGAGGAGCTGCTCATGTCGACGGCGCCGAAGCCCAGGTCGAGGGCCGGCGGCTCCGCGCCCGGGCAATAGGGAAGCGGCGGGCAGGGAGAGTGGTAGCGGCAATCGAAGGCCGGCTCCGGACAGAGGCGCTGAGTGCTCCTCTGGATGATCGGCCCGGTCTGCTCGTCGAGGATGGCGAAGGCGTAGGTCTCCGAGAGCGCGAGCTCGGGCGCCGTGGGCACGGGCACGAGCCAGGCGAAGCTCTCGGGCTTGCCCTGGTAGCGGATGAGCACGTGCGCGGTGATGGTGCCGTCGCCGGGCACCTCGAAGATGATCTGCTCGGACTCCTGGTCGACGGCGAAGTCGACCTCGCCGGGCGGCGGTTGTTGCGGCGAAAAGCACCCGCACGCCTCCGCCGTCCCGGGTGTGGCGGCCACCCCCGCGAAGGCCCCGAGCACGAGCGCCACGGCCATCGCCGCGCGCGTCCCAAGCAAGCATCGTCCACGCATCCCCGACTCCTCGGCGGCCCCGCCGCCCAATCCAACGCTGAGGGTACTGCAAGGGGCAGACCGCTCCTTCATCGTCCTCGATGGGGCGCAGACGTGCCGAAGCGTGCCGCCGTCCCAAGAGGCGGGCGGCGACGTCACACCGGACGGAACGCCGAACGGCCACCCCAGAGGTCCGGAGCAGCCGTTCGAACGACGCGGTGGGCCCGGGGAGCCCACCGCCAGCAGGCACCAACGTGGGTTGGGGAGCCCACCGCCAGCAGGCACCGAGGTGGGTTGGGGAGCCCACCGCCAGCAGGCACCAAGGTGGGTTGGGGAGCCCACCGCCAGAAAACACCGTCAGCCGCGGGGGGCGCGGAGGTCGAGGCGGATGACCACCTCGTCCCGGATGAGATCGTCGGGCATGCCCGGGTAGGTGATCTCGAAGTCCTTGCGGTTGATGGCGAACTCGCTCGTCGCCGTGACCTGTGCGTCCGAGACGGCGACCGTGGCCGGGAAGCTGATGGTCTTCGTCACGCCGTGGAGCGTGAGCTCGCCGGTGATCGTGTGCGTGGCCTCGCCCGCGCCGCCGTCGGCGATGCGCGTGCTCTTGAAGGTCGCCGTGGGGATGTTCTCGACGTCGAAGAACTCGTCACTCTGCAGGTGACCCTGGAGTCGCGGGTCGTCGGCGAAGAGCGAGGCGGTCTGGATGGTGACGTCGATGACGCTGTTGGTCGGCGCGGCGGGGTCGAGGGTGATGGTGCCCGCGAACTCGCGGAAGCCGCCGTCGTGGCTGCCGGTGACCTTCGAGCCGGTGAACTCGATCTTGCTGTTCTCGGCGCTGATGGCGAGCTCCTCGGTGGCCGCGGCGGCCTCGGGCGCCTCGGCTTCGGCTTCGGGCGTCTCGGCGGCGGGAGCCTCGGCGGTCTCCTCGACGGTCGCGGCGGCGACCTCCTCGGCGGGGTTCGAGCAGCCGAAGGCCACGAGCGCGATGGCGATTCCCAGAACGGTGATGGTGCTACGCATGAGAGCTTCTCCTGTGCAGGGCGCGTCGCCCCGCGAACGTCTGTCCCGTCGTTGCGACGGGAAAGGTCGTTACCACGAACATCGTCCCAGCCAAGGAACGCCTATGAAACGCTCCGTTCCGCGCGTGCACCGCTGGCCGGTCAGCGCTTGTCGCGCGCACAGCGAACGGTCTACACACCTCGCCGGGTCGGCCGACGTCGCCCCGCCCCGCCCTGGCCTCGCGCCAAAGCTCCACCCGCCGTCCGACTCGTGGCCATGACGACACGCGCCCTCCCGCTTCTGCTCGCCTCGCTCGTCGGGGCATGCGCTGTCCCCGTGGAGACGCTGCAGTCCTATTCGTCCGGACCGATCGGCTGCTCGCCAGACGACATCAGAATCAGCAACCAGGTCCGCCAGAGCGATGGACAGCTGACCTGGGACGCCCGGTGTCGGGGGAGGCTCTTTCACTGCAACGCGGCCGACTGCAACCCCGACGTCGCCGACGCAGCGTCCCCCACCGTGGCGAGCGGGCCACCGCCCACCTGGGGCCCGCGCTTCGTCGCCCGTCACTACCGTCAGCTCACGCCGCAGCTCGGTCGCTGCCTCGACGCGACGGCACCGAACGAGATCGTGTTCGTCATCGAGTACGACCAGTCGGGCCGGCCGAAGGACGGTCGCTTCGTGACGCCGCTGCCTGAAGCGCAGCGAAGCTGCATCGTGAACGCGATCGGCCAGGCGCCCCTGAGTGGGTACGTGCGGAGCCCGAGCACCTACGTGCGCGTCACCCTGACCCCGGAGGACGCTCGAGCGCGCATCGTCTCGACGCTCCCGCCACGCCAGGCTCCGGTACGGCCGGCGGCCACGGCCGGCGGCGAAGTGCCCGCGCCGGCTCCGCTCGCGGACGAGGCGACGCTGCGCTCCACCCTGGATGCCCGGTCCACGGCGTTCCTGGCCTGCAACGGTGGCAACCCGCTCGCGGTGCGGGCCGCCTGGGATGCGGAAGGCGAGGTCACCCTGAACATCGACGGCGCGAGCGACGAGGTGATCGGCTGCGTTCGCGCCTCGGCGGGCCCTCTGCTCATGGCGCCTGGCGCGGGCGGCTCGATCCTGCACGCCGTGACGCCGCGCTGATCCGGAGCCGACCGGGCAAGCCAAGGGTGGCGCCCCATCGACCGCCGCCCGTCGACCACTGGATGGGCGCCGACCCGGCGCTCAGCGGCGGGGACGACGCACGAGCTTGTGCATCACGGCGCTGACGTGGTCGCAGCGGTCGCGCTGCGCGGCGATGTCCCCGGCGTCGAGGTAGCCGGCCGCGACGGCGATGCGCAGCGAGGCCTCGGTCTCCTTGGCGGAGGCGGCGGCGCCC
>JBCDGX010000216.1:0-8734 GCA_038750805.1 Myxococcota bacterium | reverse complement strand
GCCGCCGGCGCGGACGGCGTAGTGGTCGGCTCGGCCGTGGTGCGCCGCATCGAGGCGGCGGCGGGGGACGTCGAGGCGGCCGAGCGCGACGTGCGGGACCTCGTGACGGGGCTCGCGGCGGCCTGCCGGCGCTGATCGGTAGCGTGCGACGAGTCCGTGCCCGCGCGGCGTCCATGCTCTACACCTCCGGCCATGCGCGACCTGCTTTCCTTCGCCCTGGTCGTCGGGCTCACCGCGTGCGCGGGGACCACGCCGGGCAGCGACTCCTCCGCCGGGCCCGAGACGTCCGGGAGCGCGGCGCCGAGCGGGCCCGACGTGAGCCTCGACGCGGAGCGCTGGCCCCGGGACTTCGTCGCCGGCCCCGGCAACGGGCCCGCGCTCTACCTCGACGAGCGCGCCGAGTCGCCGGCCATCGGCTACCTCACGGAAGGCGCCCGCGTGCGCATCCGCGGTTTCCCCGCCGACGGGCGCGTCCCCGTGAACATCGACGGCCGCATGAAGGTCCGCGCGCATCTCGCGGCCGATCGCCTCGCGCTCCGCGTGCAGGCGCGGGCGGCTCTCGAGGGCACGCCGGTGTACTTCGGGCCCGGCGACTACGTGCGCGTCTTCGGTCCCGACCCCGTCGCCGGTCAGATGCGCGTGGCCGCGCGCCCGGACCTCGGTCGCGGGCCGGAGGTCGAGATGCCGAGCTTCGAGGGCGCCTTCCCGACCGCGCAGCTCGCGCTCGACGCGCCCGAGGGCGCGGAGGCCCTCGCGGCGGGCACGCCCATGCGCCTCCCGGCCGGCGTGGCCGTGCCGCTCTACGCGACGCCGACGGAGGTCGTCGCGGAGCTCCCGGCCCTCGACCCGCCGCTCGTCGTCAGCGTGCTCCGCGACCGCGGCCGCTGGAAGGGCGTGCGCGTCGGCGTCGGCCCCTACCTCGTCGGCTACATCGACACGCAGGCCACGCCCCTCGAAGCGGCGGACGCCCTGCCCGTGCGCGCCGCGCCGACGCCGCTCCCGGCCGGCAGCGTCCCGACGCGCATCGCGGGCGAGGACGACCAGCGCCCGCTCCTCCAGATCGCGTCGGGCACGCGGGTGCGCTTCGGCGACGGCACCATCGCCATCCTCGAGGACGCGGGCTTCGCCCGCGAGTGGGACCGCTTCCCGGATACGAACGAGGTCGACGTCTTCGTGGCCGTCGACGACGTGGTCGCCGTACGCGGCCTCGTTCCCGTGACCTCCGCGACGGCCGCGCCCTGAGCGCGCCCTACTCGAAGAGCTGGTCGGCCGGGACCACCACGACGTCCTCGGCCTCGAGGCCGAGGTCGAAGACGTTCACGCGCTCGTCCTCGGCGCGTACGTCCTCGCCGGGCTCGGCGCGGTACGTGATCGGCGAGGGCGCCCCTTCCACGAGGGCGGCCGCGAGGGCCGCGCCGTCTGGCGCGATGAGCGCGATCTGAAGCTGCGAGGGGTCCACGTGGCGGCGCAGCGCCGCGTTCACGGCGTCCGCGTCGAGCTCGTCCCAGCCGCGCCGCAGGAGCTCGAGGTAGGGGTCCGCCGTGTCGTAGGCCCGGTCGTCCAGGGCGAAACCGAGGCGGCGCGCACCGGTCTGCAGGAAGAGCGCGTAGTAGCGGCTGGCGAACGTGCGGATGCGGTCGAACTCCTCCACCGTGAGCCCGTCCCGCACGACGCGCTCGAGCTCGTGGACGGCGAGGCGAAGGGCGAAGTGGGCCTCGTTCGCGTCCACCGGGCGCACCCAGAGGGAGACCGTCTGCTGCCGCCGCGGGTAGCCCGGCGCCGGGAAGCGGGTCCACCCGTCCTGCACGAAGTGCTCGGCGTAGGCGTAGTCCCCGTAGTTCAGCCCGCGCTGACCGCGGATCTTCTGCATCAGCGAACCCGCGAAGGTCCGGTGCTGCCCGAGGTAGGCCATGGCCAGCATCAGCGCCGGGTAGTCCGGATGGTCCCGCGTGACCTCCGTCGCGAGGCCGAGGCTCATGGCCACGGCGCTCGCCTCGGGCTTGTGCGCGAGGCGCACACGACGCCCCCGCGGCGTGGGCTCCGGAAGGATGCGCCGGCCCACGCAGGTCTCGCCGTCCCGCGCTTCGAGGGCCTCGATGAGCCGGGACGCGTAGCCCTCGGGCACGGCGCCGGTCACGCCCACGCGCATGCGGCCGGCGCAGAAGACGCGCGCCGCGTGCGCCCGCACCTCGGCGACGGTGATGGCGTCGAGCCCGCTCTTCGTGCCGAGGGCCGTCAGCGCGTAGGGGTGCCCTTCGAAGACGAGCTGATGAAGGAGCTCCTTGCCGAGCTCTTCGTCGTCGTTGCCGCGCAGCTCGAGGAGAAGCGCGCTCTCCTGGCGCGCGCGGAGGCGCTCGACGTCCTCCTCCGCGAAGCGCGGCCGGAGCAGCACGTCGAGGAAGAGGGCGGTGAAGGCCTCGAGGTGGTCGCGGTGCACGCGGCCCACGAAGGTCGTCGCGTCGCGGCCCGTGAAGGCGCCGAGCTCGGCGGCCCAGGGGTAGAGCGCTTCCTGGATGGCGCTGGCGCTGCGCGTCCCGGCGCCGCCCTCGGCCATCACCTTCGCGCTCAGGCTCGTCAGCCCTTCGCGGCCCGGCGGGTCCTCCACGCTTCCGGCGTCGAAGCTCACCCGGAGCGCGATCATCGAGCTCGCGCTCGGGAGCTCCACGAGCTCGGCGAGGGCGAGGTCCTCCCGGGGCACCTCGAGGACCGCCGCGGCGCCCGCGTCCTCGCGCGCCTCGAGATCGACGTCCTCGTCGACCGGCGGGATCTCCGTGAGGCGTGACGCGCCTCCGCAGCCCACGAGCAGCGCGAGCAAGAGCAGGATCGGGCGGCGCATCACTCGGCCTCCGGACAGAGGGGCTCCGGCGGTGCCGGGGCCGTTTCGCCCTGGGCGGGCGGGGCCAGGGTGATCTGAATGCGACGCTCGGGGACGAGGTAGGCGCCGGCGACGCGCGCGACGTCGTCGGGCGTCACCGCGGCCAGCGCCCGGAGGTAGGCCTCGAGGGTGCCCGTGTCGTCGCCGACGGCGATCATGCGCCCGAGGAGATTCGCGGCGTCGTTCGGGGTCGCGACCTCCGCGAGCAGCGCGTAGCGAAGGTGCGAGCTCGTCCGCGCGAAGCGCTCGGGGTCGATGCGCCCTTCGGCGAGACGCCGGAGCTCGCCCTGCACGGCGTCCACGATCTCCGCGAAGGCCGCGTCCCGCGCCTCCACGCTCGGGACCTCCTCCGGAGGCGGGAGCTGCGCGCCCACGAGGAAGAGCCCCGGGTCGCGCGTATGCGCCTCGTAGCTCTCGAGGCGAAGGAGCTTCCGCTCCTCGTTCACCAGCCGCCGGTAGAGCGGGCTCGCCTCCGAGAACACCAGCTTCCGCACGACGTCGAGCGCGGCGGTTTCCCTCAGCGCCGCCGCCCGCGCCGCCGGCCGCGTCGCGCCCCCGGCGAAGGCCGGCGTCCTGTAGCCGAGGAGCACGCGCGGTGGGGCGCTCCCGTTCCAGACCAGGTGCCGCGCGCCGCTTCGCACGCCCGGCTCGGCGGGCACCGCGTCCCGCGCCCGGCGCCCGCGCCAGGACCCGTAGGCGCTCCGCACCGCGGCGAGCAGCGCGGCGTGGTCGACGTCGCCGGCGACGACGAGCGTGGTGTTGTCCGGCGTGTAGAAGCGCTGGAAGAAGCGTCGCGAGTAGGCGTACTCCTCGGGCATCGCGCAGATGTCCCGGAGGTAGCCGAGCGTCGTGTGCCCGTAGGTGTGGCGCTCGAAGGCGAGCTCGTTGAGCGCCTCCCACATCGGCAAGAACGGGCTCGAGGCGCTCTTCGCGTACTCGCCCTGCACGGCCCCGGTCTCGGTCCGGAAGTCCTCTTCCGAGTAGCTCAGGCGCTGGAAGCGCTCGGCCTCGAGGGCGACGATCTCGTCGAGCTGCTCGGAAGGCGCCGTGACCGTGTACATGGTCAGGTCCCGGTCCGTGTAGGCGTTGTTGTCAGCGCCGAGGGCCTGCACGCGGGCCTCGTACTCGTCGCCGGGCATCGCCTCGGTCCCCCGGAACATCATGTGCTCGAAGAGGTGCGCGAAGCCCGAGTGCCCCTCCTCGACCTCGTCCCGGCTCCCGACGCGGACGAGCGTGTAGTAGGCGACGATGCCGGGGCTCGGCCAGGGGATGCTGATGACCCGGAGCCCGTTCGGCAGCCGGCTCACCTGGGGCGGCGCCGGAAAGACCGGATGCGCCTCCTGGGCACGGATCTCGTCGGCTCCGAGCGGGGCCGCCCCGGCGACGAGCGCGAGGGCGGCGAGAAAGGCGCGGCGCATGGCCCGGAGCAGGCCATAGCGTCCCGCCGCGCGTCCAGCGGCGTGCTGGGGAAGCCCACGCCCTCAGAAGTCGAGGCCCGAGCCCAGGTAGACGGCGGCCTCGTGGAAGACCACGCGCCGGAAGGGACCGCTCGAGATCGGCACGGTCGCCGGGTCCGAGTCGAGCGCGTCGTCGAGCACGCCGTCGATGGTGTCGAGCTCGCCGGTCCCGAAGGCGTAGCGGAGGCCGATGGTGGTGCGGAACACGAGGCGCCGACCGTCCGCGGTCTCGAGGTCCGCGCCGGCCAGCTCCACGGGGGTGTCCAGCGTCAGCCCCGTGCTCACGCCGTAGAAGTCGAGGTCCACGAGGTCGTTCCCCTGCTCCGACTCGTCGTCCCGGTCCGTGAAGAGTCCGAAGCCGAGCTCGGCCGTCTCCGAGACGCGGAAGGCCGCGCCGACGCGCACGTTCCAGGTGAAGTCCTTCTCGACGAGCCCCTTGTCGTGCGCGTGGATGAGGTCCGCCTCCACGGAGAGCCGCACGGCCTCGTGCACCCAGCCGACCGAGAGCACGGTCTCGAAAGGCGCGATCCACGCCCGCCGGCTCGCGTTCCGGATCTCGCCGCGAATCGGAAAGTAGGCCGCGACGTCGCCGCGGGGCCCCGGCTGGATCTCGAAGAGGGCCGCGTCGACCACGATGTCGTCCACGATGCGGAGCCGCGGGCCGCGGACCACGAGACCGAGCTTGAGTCCGCGCGGCAGGTCCGCCTGGAGGCCCAAGGTGAAGTCCGCCGCGATCTCCGTGACGTCGAGCTCGCTGTAGAGGCCGCCGGCGGCCGTGCGTGTACCCGCCGGGCCGTCGGGGCTGAGCTCGAGCACCGCCCGCTGCGTGTTCACCGTCGTCTGGTAGGACACGCCGGCGTTCAGGCCGACGCGCAGCCAGGGCAGCGCCGCCCAGCCGAAGCCCGCGGTGAAGTAGGTCTGATCCGACTCGAAGTTCGCGCGGGCCACCAGCGAGCGCCCCTGCTCCGGCTCCTCGAGCTCGGCCCGCAGATCGAAGCTCGACTGGCGGAGCACGAAGACACCCGCGCCGGCGCTGAGGCGGTCGTTCAGCTGATAGACGTAGGAGAGCGCCGAGGGGACGGTCTGATAGTCGACCGCGCGGTGGTTCACCTCGTCGAGCACGTCGTCCGTCTGGACGAGGCGAATCAGCGGATCGAGGCGGCGGACCTGGAGCTCGAAGAGCTGGCCCGAGAGTTCGAGGCGGTGCCGCGTGTTCAGCGCGAGCCCGGCGGGGTTGTAATAGAGCAGGTCCGGCCCGGTACCGACGGAGGCAACGGCGCCGCCGAGGAGCGCGGCCTCGTTCCCCTGAAAGAACGAGTCTCCGTTGCCCGCGCGGGCGTGGGCCGTGAGCGTGAGGACGAGCGCGCAGGCGAGCGGAAAGCGCATGGCTGCGCGGAGGATACCCTCGTGAATCTCGCGCGAGCGCCGTACGTCCTTCACCCATGACGTCCCTGGCCCGGCCGCGTAGGCTGCGCGCGATGCATCGCGCACCCGCCTTCGGATCGCTCCTCGCGCTGGGCGCCCTCGTGGCCCTCGCGGCGCCGCCCCCCGCCGCCTCGCAAAACGCGAACGTGCCCGACGCGGCCATCGGCACCTGGGTGCTCCAGAACGCGGGCCGGGCTACGCGGCGCCGGGACGCGGGCATCGAGCATTGCGTCGAGGAGGTCTTCGCCCTCGGCCGGAACATCGCCCGGCGGCGCCTTCGGAGCGGCATGCCCGCGCACGCGCGGCTCGTCGTCGAGCGTCGGGGCACGCGCGAGCTCCGCCTCGAGATGAGCGACGCCTACCGCGTCGTGCAGCCCGTGAACGGGACGCCGAAGCGCATCACGGACAAGTGGGGCTCGCCCATCGACTCGCGCCTTCGGGTGCGCGGCGGGGCGCTCGTGCAGACGCTCCGCACGACGGACGGCGAGAGCCTGATCACCCATCGCCTCGAGCCTCGGGACGACGGGACGCTGGTGCTCTCGGTGCGCCTCGCGAACGACCAGCTCGACCGGGACGTCACCTTCCGGCTCGTCTACCGCCGGGCGGGCTGAGCGTCAGCGGTAGCGCACGCGCAGCTTGAAGTTCAGCGTCGTCGCGATCTGCTGCGCCGTCGCCCGCGGGATGCGGTCGAGGCGGTCCTCGACGACCGAGCGGGCGCGCGCGTGCGGCTCCCCCTTCAGCGCGGGCAGCACGATCTGCGACCAGCGGAGGAGCGTCTTGCCGTCGGCGATCTCGAGGGCCTTGGCGAGCACGGGCTCGAGGCGCTTCTGGTAGGCCACGGACGCGGTGCAGAGATTCGCGAAGGTGCGGACCAGGCCGTCCTTGCCGTCGAGGGTCGTCTCGTCGAAGGCGGCCTTGAGCGTGTCGAGGTGCTTGGCGACGCGCGCCGGTGCGAGCTTCGCCACGGCCGGGAGCGCTTCCGCCGCGGCCTGGATGACGCGCTTGTTCTTGCTCGTGAGCGAGCGGGCGAACTTCTCCACGTGCGTCACGAGGAGCTCGGGCTTCTCGTTCGCGATCTCGCCGACGACCCGGGCGGCCTTCGTGGCCGTCGTGCTCCGCGGGTCGAGAAGGAGCTCGGTCTGCTCGGCCACCTTCGCGGGCGCGGCCTCGTCCGCGATGATCGCGGCGGCGATGGCGGCGGAGCCCGTCTTCTTCGGCGGCGTCCCGGCGTCGGCGGCTGCGGCCGGAACGGCCTTCTTCGCCGAGGACTTCTTCGCGGCCTTCTTGGTCGCCTTTTTCGCCGGGGCCTTCTTCGGCGCGGCCTTCTTCGCCGCGCGCGCCTTCGTGGAGCTCTTGGTCGTCGTCTTCTTCGTGGCCATGAGTCCTCCGCCGCGCGGCGCGGCGAGAATAAACAAAACCATCGCGGCAGCCCAAGGACTTCCCCCGGAGGGATGCGATCCCTCCGCGACGTGAGCCGGGATCAGCCGCCTTCGAGGGCGCCGATCAGCGCCGGGAGCGTGTGCATGTAGCGCCAGGACGTGCCCCGATGGCCGCCCTCGAACTCCTCGTGGGCCACCTTCGCGCCGGCCTCGCCGAGCGCCGCCGCGAGCCGCCGGGCGGCGAAGTGGAGCCCGTGCTCGTCCCGGTTGCCGGCGTCCACCTGGACGAGCTGGAGCTTCGCCACGTTCGCCCGCGCGCTCGCGTCCTTCGCCAGGCGGACGACGGGATCCGCGTCGAGCCAGCGCGCCCAGACCTCCGGGACGAGCTCGCCGCTCCGCGGGTCCATGGGCAGCGCGCAATGGGGCCGCGGGATGCCAGGCTCGGGCGCGTAGGCCGCGCTCGAGGCGAGCACGAAGAGCGCGTCGAAGGCCCCCGTTCCCCCGGGGCCGCCCTCGAGGCGTTTCGCGTCGACGCTCGCGCAGAAGGCCTCGAGGCCCCCGGCGAGGTCGATGGCGATCGCCGCGCTCGTCAGCATGGGGCGCATGCTCACGTCGAAGAGCGCGTCGCCGGCGTGGCTGCCGATGGCGCCGACGACGCCCGGCCGATCCATGGCCAGGCGGAGGGCACCGAAGCCCCCGCTGCTCCGGCCGGCGACGGCTCGGGCCTCGGGCTTCGGGATCGTCGGGAAGGCCGCGTCGAGGTCCGGGAAGACCTCCTCGGCGAGGTGCGTCTGGTAGCGGCCCGTCGCTGCCGAATCGAGGAACTGGCTCCCGCCCCAGCGTGTCATCGCGTCCGGGAGCACGAGGAGCGCCGGCGGGCACTCGCCGGCGGCGACCTGGGCGTCGAAGCGCTCGACGGTGCTCGGCTCGAAGAGCCGGTAGCCCACCATGGAGCGGTGCGTCGCCGCGAAGCCCGGGAGGAGCATCACCACCGGGAAGCGGCCCTCGCCGGGCGGCACGTAGACGAGGCTCCTGCGCTCTTCGGGGTCGCCGAGGGCATTGCCGCGGAGCGCCCGCGCCGGGTGGGGGAGCGCCGCGAGGCGGCCGTGAAGGGCGGGGCCCGGGATCATGGCGCGAGCATGGCACGGCCGGGCGGCCGGCGATGGGGATCTGTGACTCCACCTCCGGCGTCCCCGCGGCGATCCGTCGCGGGCGGGGTCCAGCGCGCGCATCGCCCGTGCTTCGCGGGGCCGCGGCGCTCTTGGGACCCGGCGACCTTGGCCCCGCCCAGACCGCGTGCTAGCCGCACTCGAAGGCGCGCGCGCGGGCGAAACGCGCTCGCTGGAAGGGTCGAAGGGCTCCGGCCGTTGGCCCTCGCGCCGCGGCTCGCCGCGGAGACCGGGAGAAAGATCAATGAGCATCCGCGTGCGTGCCGTCGCGATGGCGGCGATCAGCGCTCTCGGCGCCGTGGCCCTGGCAGCGGTCCCGGGCTGTGACGACGAGGAGGAGATCACCCCGGAGCCCGGGGCGGTCCAGGACGGTCTTGCGACGCACCTCGATCTCCTCGAGCTCGCTCACCTCGCGGACGTGGAGCACGG
>JBCDGX010000215.1:0-8734 GCA_038750805.1 Myxococcota bacterium | reverse complement strand
TTCAACTCAGGTTTGCGTCGAGCGCGGGTGGTTCGAGATGCCGCGGTGGAGCACGCTCTCGCGCCGCCAGGGAGCGGTCACCCCGGGACTGCCGCGGCCCCGGCAGCGGGTCTTTCTGGACGACTTCCTGATCGATCGCGAGGAGGTCACGGCGGGTAACTACTCCGCTTTCGTCGCGACGACGGGTGGCGCCGCGCTCCCGGCACTGTGCGGGTATGAGGACGTCGCGTTGGTTGGGGACGATGCAACGTGGCATCCGGAGCGATCCCAGGCTGGGTCCGCCGAGCGAGCTGACCATCCCGTGGTGTGCGTCACTCGCTCCGAGGCGATGGCGTACTGCCGCGAGCGCGGAGGCAGGCTCCCAACGCTCGCCGAGTGGCTGAAGGCCGGTCAGCCCGCGTCACCCCGGGCGACGTCCTATCCCTGGGGCGAGAGTCCGCCACCCGTGGAGTTCACGCCCGCGTGGGAAGTGGACAGCTACGCGTCGTTTCGCCTGAGTCACGCCCTCGGTGCAGCCAGCGATTTTCTCGGAGCCGAGCTCGATACCCAACCGGTCGGGGAACGGACGTTGGGAGCGAGCGACTGGGGCGTTCTCGATCTCGCCGGCAGCGTCTCGGAGCTGCTGAGCGATTGCTTGGAGGAGTTGCAGGTCCGCTATCCCGAAGGGGCCGAGCTCGATCGACCCACGGGAACCAATTCCGAGTCTTGCGAGGAGGCGGTTCTCGTTGCGGGAAGCAACTGGCGTAGTGCAGCCGGTGCCGAGGGCGTCGGCGCGCTGACCGTCTACGCGATGCGCGACGGTGCCGACGGGTTTCGTGCGCTGGCGAACGACGAGCTGGTCGCGGGGCTTGGTACACCTGCCGCGCTTCGGAGGAGTTGGGGGCGGGCGCGTCCGACCGGTGAGGCAGTCACCGGCGCAGGCAACGCGCGGCGTAGCTGGCGGATAGGGTTTCGCTGCGTCTACGACCCCTGACGCACGGGCGAACGCGGACGTGATACCCCTCGGGCATGACCCTTCCGCGCATCGGGGTGTGCTTGGCGGGCGGCGGCATCACCGGCGCGATGTACGAGGTCGGGGTGCTCGCGGCGATCGAGGAGCACTTCGAGGACTTCGCGCCGGACGTGGTCGTCGGCGCGGCGAGCGGGGCCTGCGTGGCGACGGCGCTCGCCGGGGGCATCACGGCGCAGCGCATGTACCGGGCGCTCCTCGACCCGAGCGACGACTTCTTCCCCCTCGAGCGCCAGCACCTGATGCGCCTCGACCTCGGGGAGCTCCGGCGGGTGGTCTCGTCGGCCTTCGGGGCCTTCCGGCGGACGGCGGGTTCCGTCACGAGCCGGCCGCTCAAGGTGGACGTCTGGGCGGAGATCGATCGCTTCTTCGACTCGCTCCCGGCGGGCGTTCTCTCGACGGACACCTTCGAGCAGTTCTTCTTCGACATCATGACCCGGCGGGGCATCCCGAAGACCTTCGGCGAGATGCCGCGGCGGCTCCTGCTCGTCGCCAACGACCTCGACGTGGGCGAGCGCGTGGTCTTCGGCGCAGAGGCCCTCGACCAGGTTCCCGTCGCGCGCGCCTTGAGCGCGTCGCTCGCGACGCCGATTCTCTTCGCGCCGGTGCGCATCGACGGGCGCGATTTCATCGCCGGCGGCGTGGGCGAGGCGGGGCACGTGGACGTGGCCGTCGAGCAGGGGTGCCAGCTCGTGCTCGTGGTGAACGCGATGGTGCCCATCCGCGTCGACCCGGCGCAGGCGAGCGTCCCGACGGGCCACGGCCCGCGGAAGCGCGTGAGGGACAAGGGTCTCCTCTGGGTCTACAACCAGGCCTGGCGCCTCGTGACGGAGGCGCGGCTCCAGAAGGGCCTCGCCAGCTACGCGGCGGAGCACCCGAAGGTCACCGTCGAGCTCGTCGAGCCGGACCGCAGCGAGACGACGATGTTCCTCTACTCCCCGATGAACTTCGCCGCGCGCCGCTCGCTCCTCGAGCTCGGCTATGCGTCCACGACGCGCCGGCTCCGGGCAGAGGGGAGCCCGCTTCGGACGCACCTGATCCAGGCGGGGCTCAGCCCTCGTGCGTGATCCGCGGAGTCTGCCCGTGCCCGTCGCGCGCCTCGACGCGGAAGCGACCCCCAGTGGCCGGGTACCTTCGGTAGCTCGTCGACACCCTCGACAAGCCTCGTGGCATAGTGTGGGCCCATGCGGATCGACAGCCTCCAGCTCCGCAATTTTCGCGGGTTTCGCGAGCTCGACCTCCGGCTTCACCCCCAGCTGACGGTGCTCATCGGCGAGAACGGAAGCGGCAAGAGCAGCATCGTCCGGGCGCTCGAGATCGGTGGTATGGCCGCGGTCGACGCACGTTATGGCCGGCGTCTCACTGCACAGGACAGCTTCGTCACGGACGACGACATCCGCGTGGGCGCCGATCGGGCAGAATGCACGATCACCCACGGTTCCGAGACGACGACGTTTGCATGGGTCCAAGGAGAGCCGCCCGACGCACCCTCGCGAACGACCGCGGAGGTCCCCCTAGTCCTCAGTTTTCCGACGGATCGCGGGCGGCTCTTCACCCCCCGGATACGGCGCGAGGATGGTCGCGTTGCGACATCGGCCACTCTGATCGGTCGAGGGTCCGCATCGCAGCCCGCCTTCGACGACCTTCAGCCGGGCTTCACGTCGTTCGAGTTCTTCGAGATCTGGTTTCGCGAGCGCGAAAACCTCGAGAACCAGATGCGCGTCGAGACCAAGAACCTGGAGGCGTCCGACCCCGCGCTGCAGCGCGTGCGCGAAAGCGTGACGCGCGTCCTCCCAGAGCTGTCGTCGCCGCGTATCGATCGCTCGCGTCCGTCGGGTCGCGGACGGTCGCAACTCGTGTTCACGAAGGGCGACGAGTCCTTCTCCGCGCACATGCTCTCCGACGGTGAGCGAAGTCTGATCGTGCTCGTCACGAGCATCGCAAAGCACCTCGCGCAGGTGAACGAGGCCGAGCCCGTGGGACGCTCGGTCGGCGGCGCGACGGTCGTCATCGACGAGGTCGAGCTTCATCTGCACCCACGGTGGCAGCGCGAGGTCGTCCCCCGCCTCCTAAAGGCCTTCCCGCACTCTCAGTTCGTGCTCACGACCCACTCGCCGCAGGTGGTGGGCTCCGTTCCCCACGAGAGCCTTCGCGTCCTGGAGAGCTTCCGCCTCCACGGCGCGCCCCATCCGACGAAAGGTCGTGACTCCAACGCGATCCTCGAGGAGATCATGGGCGCCACCGTGCGGGACCGCGAGACCGCGGCCGCCCTCGACGAAGCCGCGCGTCTGGTCGAGTGGGGGTCGCGCGAGGACGCGGAGGCGGCGGTTCATCGCCTCGGTGAGCGCTTCGGGGAGGACGATCGCGAAGTCGTTCGGCTGCGGACCGAGCTGCGGCTCCGAGATCCGGCGTGAGGCACATCGTGAAGGGCAAGGAGCCAAAGGAGTGGCTCGCCTTCCGAAAGCAGGGGGTTCCCTCGCCGCGATACGACGACGGTCCGAAGGAGCCACTCCGTGCGGCGCTCCTCGCGGAGCAGGGGCACCTATGTTGCTACTGCATGCGCCGCATCACTGGCGACTCGATGAAGATCGAGCACTGGGCTCCCAAGGGCCGCTTCCCGGAGCTGGCCCTCGACTACCGGAACCTCCTCGGAGCGTGTTTCGGAGGCGAGGCTAGACCGGGCGCTATGCCTACCGCGGACCATCAGCATCACTGCGACACATCGAAGAAAGACCAGTCGATCACGCTCGATCCCCGAGAGCGGAGTTGCGAGCGGAAGATCGGTTATGTCTCCGGCAGCGGGAAGTTGATCGCCGTCGCGGACGACGCGGCTACCTCGCGCGATATCGAGGTGCTCGGTCTCAACCGGGCACGGCTTGAGGCAGGCCGAAAGGCGGCCTTCGATGGGGTGAGGATCTGGGCTGAGAAGTCGGGGAAGTCGCTCACGGTCAAGAAGATCGAGGCGAAGATTGGGTACCTCGAGACGCCCGGCGCCGATGGCAAGCTCGACCCCTTCGTCGGCGCCATGGTCTGGTGGCTCCGGCGGCGTCTTCGCAAGGGGTCCCCGTAGGCGCACATCAGGCCTCGCCCGCGGTCCCTGGCAGGGAACGCGCCGTGTGCCGCTCGTCGGCCAGCCTGAGGTCTCCGCCAACTGGCTTCAGCGCTCGGCGATGGCGCGCCAGCGCCCGGCGCTCGCCCTCACTCGGCCTCGAGCTGCCCGAGCGCCCAGAGCGCTGCGCCGGCCACCAGTACGCTCGCCAGCAGCGGGGCAGCGGCGATGTGTTGGGGCGTCTCGCTCACGACGTTGAAGCCCTCGAGGCGGAGCACCGCCGGGGAGAAGAGGATGGGCACGGCGTTGTTCGCCGCGTGGAGCGCGACGCAGGGCACCAGGGAGCCCGTCCGGACGCGCACGTACGCGAGGATCAGCCCCGCCACGAAGGCATAGGCCACGGCGTCCGGGCGCACGTGCACGATGGCGAAGAGCACGGCGCTCCCGAGGGCCGCCGCCCGGGCCCGAGCGAGCTGGTTCTCCGCCAGTCCCGGGAAGATCACCCCGCGGAAGAGCGCCTCCTCCACCAGCGGCGCCACCACCACGAAGGCGAGCGCGATGCCGAGCCCCTCGAGGGGCCCGTCGGCCGTGACCCGCTCGAGGTGCGCGATCTGCTCGGCCACGCCGACCGGGAAGACCTCCTGCACGAGGTTCCCGATCTCCGAGAGCGGGAGCTGCAGCGCCAGCCCCGCCACCGTCGCCAGCGCTACCACGGGGCCCGGCCGGGGCTCGAGCTCGAGGCGTCCGGCCACGTCCCGGAGCCCTTCGAGGGGCGCCGGCCGCATGCGCTTCAGCCCGAGGAGGGTGGCCGCCCCGAAGCCCAGGAGCGCACAGGCCGCCAATGAGAACGGGTCGTCCGTCACCGCCCGCGCAGCCGCCTCCCAGCCCGCCCCGCGCAGCATGCGGAGCGCCGCGAGACCGGCCAGGAGCCCCTGCGAGAGCGCCACGGCGAGCACGGTGAGGCCGAGGGCCTGGAGCGGCGTGAGGCGTCGGGCGGCGACCACGAGGGTCCCTTGCCGGCCCCCGCGCGCGAGGTCAACCGCGTGACGCGGGGCGTCCCCGGCCGTAAACCTCCCCTGCGGCGCGCGCCGCGCCCCTTCCATGGCCCAGCTCTTCCGCTCCCTCGCCGTCCTCGCCCTCGTCGCCGCTTGCGGCGGCGGCAGCAGCACGACCGCCCGCACCACGACCCTCACCGGCGGCGTGCCGGAGCGGGTCGACGTCGACGACGCCGCCGCGCTGACCCGCGCCTATCACGGCCTACCGCTCGACGACGCGAACCGCGTGCCCCTCCGCGACGCGCTCCTCGCGCACCTCGCGACGCGCACCGAGGCCGTGGTCGCCGGGGACGATTACGACGCCCTCGTCGCGCACTTCGGGGAGATGACCCAGCTCCTCCTCCCCGAGGATTTCACCGGTGAGCGCCTTCCCGCGGCCCTTGGGCCCGTCGCCCGCGCCGTCGTCGCCCAGGGGAGCCCCCGCGGCGACGAAGGGCGGGTCCTCGCCGGCCTCCTCGTCCTCCGCGCGCTCACGCCCGAGACGCGGGACGCCACGGGGCAGACGCCCGCGGAGGCCTACGAGGGGCTGGCGCGCTGGTCCGCCGAGGCCCGAGAGAGCCTCGGTGACCCCTTCGCGGCGGTCTCCCAGCAGGTTGACGTGTGGGACGATCACGCGCGCCTCACGCCGGACCCGAACGTGCTCGAGACCCTCGCCCGGCTCCACGGCGCGCGGGTCGACGCGGTGGTCGCGAGCTTCCGGGGCGGCGACGGCGCGCGCATGCTCATGCGCCAGCCCCAGCTCCTCGAGCGCTTCTCGATCATCGCGCCCCTGGACGTGGCCGCCGTCTACCTCCGCGTGGGCGACCTCGCGTCGGCGCTGACGCAGGTCCGCGCGATGAACGTGGGCGGGGACACCATCGGCCAGCTCGTGCGCACCCTCGAGCGCGCCCGCGGGAGCAGCGGCGACGCGAGCGACGCGCTCATGGAGCTCGCGGAGGTCTACCTCGAGCCGCGCCCGGAGGTGACCACGGGGGTCTGCCGCTACGGCCTTCGGCGCTTCCCGCGCGACGCGCGCTTCCCCGCCTGCCTCGCCCGCGTGGCCGCCGAAGCCGACGACCCCGAGGGCGCGACGGCCTGGTCCCTCGAGGCCATCGAGCGCGCGCCGAACGCCCGCACGTATTACGACGAGGCCCTCGCGCGCCTCGTCGCCTTCCTCGAGGCCGGGAGCCTGGCCGAAGACCCGACGCAGAACCGGCGCCTCGCGGACCGGGCCATCGCCATCCTCGAACAGCGCGCGGAGCGTTTCCCGGAGGCGCCGGCGCCCGTGGCCCAGGCCCGCATCGAGCTGCTGCTCGGCATGGCGGAGATGAACGCGGGCAACACGCTCGAGGCGCGCCTCCGCCTCGAGGCGAGCGTCGAGATCGAGGAGCGTCCGGAGACGCTGGTGCAGCTCGGGTTGCTCGCTGAGCGCACGGGCGATGCGGCGGGCGCGACGCGTCATTACCGCCGGGCCCTCGATCTGACGCGGGCCAACGGGCCCGAGGGCGAGGTCGTGCGGGCGCGCCTCCTCGAGCATCTCGGGGACGCCTATGCCGGCCAGGGCGAGGCCCTTCAGGCGAGCCGCCACTACCGCCAGTCCCTCGACACGGTGACGCGCCTCGGCTCCGCCATCGCCGACAACGGTGGCGCCGGCCCGCAGGTCGCCACGCTGCGCGTCCGCGAGGGGATCCTCCTCGACCGCCTCGAGCGTCATGACGAGGCGGTGGCCGCGTTCCGCGCGGCCATGCGTGCGGCGCCGCGGCTCTTCGAGACCTACGCGTCGACGCTCTCGCACCTCGTCGGCGCGGCGACCGTGGACCGGGACTTCGCCCATGAGGTCTTCCGGAACGCGCAGCGGCAGATCACGCTCCCGTCCGAGTGGAAGGTCTACACGGCGCTCTGGGTGATGGCCGTGAGCGGGCGGGCCGGGCAGGCGCCGGACGACGACGTGATCGCCCTGCTCCGGAGCCAGGCGGACCTCGAGCGGTGGAGCGGTTCCCTGGCCCGCTGGGGCATCGGCGACCTCCCCTACGAGGAGCTCCTGCGCGCCGCCGATGGCGTCGGCGAGGAGACCGAGGCGCATTTCTACGAGGGAGCACGACGCCTCGGGGCCGGCGACGCGCTCGGGGCGCGGACGCTCTTCGAGCGCGCCGTGCGCCTGAACATGGTGAGCTTCTTCGAGCACACGATGGCCCGGGCGCTCCTCGCGGAGCTCCCCACCGAGGGTGCGCCGACGGCCGCGGCGCGCTGAAGCGCCTGGGAAGCGGGGCTCGGTGACGCGCGACGGCCGACGCTGGGGCGAGCGCGGTGCCGGGGAGCGTGGCGGCCGGCCCGGGGACCGGCTTCGCGCCCGCGCCCGGGAGCGTGAGGCCCAGAAGCCCGAGGGCCCGCGGGTCTTCCGCGTCGCCGAGGTCGCGCGCGCCGTGCGCTTCCACGTGGAGGAACGCTTCACGGACTTCTGGGTCGAGGGCGAGCTCAGCGACGTCCGCCGCGCGGCGAGCGGCGCGGTGTACTTCGCGCTCAACGACGAGGCCGGTGGGGCCCGCCTGCGCGCCGTGCTCTTCGCCGGGGACGCGCGGGGCGCCCGCGCGCGGCTCGACGAGGGCGAGCGCGTCCGCGTGCGCGGGCGCCTCACCTTCTACGACGCGCGCGGGCAGCTCCAGCTCCAGGCGCGGACGGTCCTTCCGGCCGGCGCCGGCGACCTTAGGGCGCGCCTCGAGGCCGTTCGAAAGCGCCTCGACGCCGACGGGCTCTTCGCCGCCGAGCGGAAGCGTCCGCTCCCGCGCTTTCCGCGGACCATCGTCGTGGTCACGAGCGCCACGAGCGCCGCGCTGAGGGACGTGGTCCGCGTGGCTCACGATCGGGCGCCCGTACGCCTCGTCGTGGCCGACGCGCGGGTCTCCGGGGAGGGCGCGGCCCCGAGCCTCGTGCGGGCGCTCGGGCTGGCCCAGCGGCTGCCGGACCTCGACGCGATCATCGTCTGCCGCGGCGGTGGCTCCGCGGAGGAGCTCTGGCCCTTCAGCGACGAGGCCGTGGCCCGGGCCGTCGCGGCCTGCCGCGTCCCGACAGTCGTCGGCGTCGGCCACGAGTCCGACGTGAGCCTGGCCGAGCTCGTCGCCGACGCGCGCGCGGCCACGCCCTCGAACGCCGCCGAGCTCCTCGTGCCCGAGCGCGCGGCCCTCGTCGGGGAGCTCGACCAGCTCTACCGCGGGCTTCAGCGCGCGATGGAGGGGCGTCTCGACCGCGAACGGCTCCGCCTCGAGCGCCTCGGGCGCCGGCGCACGGGCCGGCGGCCCGACGTCGCCGCCGCGAAGGCCCGGCTGCTTCGCCTCGAGGACGCCGCCGAGCGCGCCGAGCGGGGACGCCTCGCCCGCGAGCGGAAACGCGTGGACGCGCTCGCCCGGCGGGTGCGCACGGCCGATCCGCGTCTTGCGCTGGGTCGCGACCGGCGGCGCCTCGCGGAGCTGCTCCAGCGCCTCGAGCGCGCGATGGCGCGGGCGCTGTCCCGGGCCCGGAGCCGCCTCGGAGAGCTCGACGCGCGCGCGATGGCGCCCGGGCGCGTCCTCGTCGCGCCGTCGCGGCGGCGGCTCGGCGAAGGTGTCGCGCGGCTCCAGGCGCTCTCCCCCCTCGCCGTGCTCGAGC
>JBCDGX010000214.1:0-8757 GCA_038750805.1 Myxococcota bacterium | reverse complement strand
GTCGGGCTCCCCATCCAGCTCACGCCGGACATCTCGATCCCGACCCTTCGCGTAGAGACGCGCTGGCCCGGCGCCTCCCCCGCAGAGATCGAGGCCGAGATCCTCCAGAAGCAAGAGGAGGCGCTCAAGGACGTCCCGGGGCTGGCGCGCATGACCGGCTTCGCGAGCCCCGACCGCGCGTCCCTCACGCTCGAGTTCGAGGTCGGCGCCGACGTGCAGGAGGTCCTCGTCCGGACCACGAACCGGCTGACGCAGGTGGGCGACCTGCCCGACGCCGCGCGCGAACCGAGCGTCGAGACCGCCAACGATACGGGCCCCCCGCTCGCGGTCATCGCCGTGCGCTCGAAGGTGGGCGCCCCCGTGGCGGCCTACCGGACCTGGGTCGAAGAGGACGTGCTCCCGGAGCTCCAGCGCATCGTCGGCGTCGGCGATATCGACCTGCTGGGCGGCCGGGACGCCATCTACACCATCGACTTCGACCCGAGCGCCCTGGCAGCCCGCGGGTTGAGTATGTCCCAGCTGGTCGCGCGCGTGCGGAGCGAGCTCGCCGACGTGAGCGCGGGCGACGTCACGCTCGGCCGGCGGCGACTGCTGGTCCGCACCCTCGCGGTCGAGGCGAACGCCGCGGAGCTCGAACGCATCGTACTGGGTGCCGGCGCGGACGGTACGCCGATCACCGTGGGTGACGTGGGCAGCGCCTCGCGGGGGCTGCGCAAGGCCTCGGGGCTCGCCTTCAGCGACGACCGGCCCTCGCTCGTGATGCTCGTGCGCCGCGAGTCCGGCTCGAACGTGCTGGAGGTCACTCGCGCACTGCGCGCAACGGTCACGCGCCTCGATGACGCGCGCTGCGCGCCCGAGGGCCTCGAGCTCGAGGTCCTGAGCGACCCGGTCGGCTACATCGAGGGCGCCCTCGATCAGGTGCAGCTCAACCTCCTCATCGGCGCGCTGCTCGCCGTCGTGGTCCTCTTCCTCTTCCTCCGAAGCGGCGGCGCGAGCGCCATCGTCAGCCTGGCGATCCCGATCTGCGTGTTCGGGACGGCGCTCGGGATGGACCTGCTGGGGCGAAGCGTGAACGTCGTGAGCCTCGCCGGGATCACCTTCGCCATCGGCATGGTGCTCGACAACTCCATCGTCTCGCTCGAAGCCATCGACACGGCGCGCCGGCGCTTCGCCAGCGCCAAGGAGGCCGCCCTCGCCGGCGTGGGCGAGGTGTGGGGAGCCATCGTCGCGAGCACGGCCACCACCGCCGCCGTCTTCCTGCCCGTCATCGGCTGGGAGAGCGAGGTCGGCCAGCTCCTGAGGGACGTGGCCGTCGCCGTCAGCTTCGCCGTCCTCACCTCGCTCGTCGTCAGCGTGTGGGTGATCCCGAGCCTGGCCGCGCGCCTGCTCCGCGGGGGCTCGGAGACGGTGCCCGCGCGCGACGCTCCGGCGCGTGGGGAGCGGCTCCGGGCCCGCATCGGCGGGGCCGCGGGATGGCTCGCGGCCTCACCCGTGCGAAGCGCGGCCGTGGTCGCCGGAGCGATTGCAGCGTGCCTCACGATCGCCCTTACGCTCCTGCCCCCGCTCGAGTACCTGCCGGCCGGCAACCGGAACCTGGTCTTCGGCATCCTGACGCCGCCCCCGGGCGCCGCGATCTCCGAGGTCGAAGAGGTAGGCCGTCAGGTACAGACGAAGATCGCCGCCCACACCGGCCGGCGCGTGGGCGACGTGCCCGCCATCGAGCGGAGCTTCTTCGTCGGTTCGGGGGCACGCATCTTCAGCGGTGGCGTCGCCGCGGACCCAGGCGAGGTGCGGGACATGCTGGCCTTCTTCCGCCGCGTGCAGGGGGGCATCCCCGGGTACCTCTCCTTCTCGACGCAGGCCTCGCTCTTCGGGCGGCGCGGGGGTGGGCGCAACGTGGAGGTCGAGCTGAGCGGGAGCGACCTGGCCGAGCTCACCACGGTCGGGGGCGGGCTCTTCGGTGCGATCCGCGAGGCGCTCCCCGGAGCGCAGGTGCGGCCGGTGCCCTCCCTCGATGCCGGCGCCCTCGAGCTCCGCGCGCGGCCGCGCCGGAACGAAGCCGCGGCGCTGGGCATGTCCACGGCGGAGCTCGGCCTGGTGCTCGACGCGCTCGTGGACGGGGCGACCATCGGCGAGCTCGGGAGCGCGGGAGCCACGCAGCTCGACGTGATCGTCCGTGCCCGGCGGAGCGACGGGTCGGAGCCGGCGACGCCCGGCGAGATCGCGAGCGCGCCGGTCGTCACGGGGTCCGGCGACGTCGTGCCCTTCGGCGTGCTCGCCGAGCTCACGGAGGAGCTCGGCCCCGTGAGCATCCAGCGCCTCGAGCGTCGGCGGGCGCTGACCCTGCGCGTGTCGCCGCCCGACGACATTCCCCTCGAGCGGGCGCTCGAACGCATCCGTGAGGAGGTGGTCGCGCCCCGGCTGGCGGACGGGACCATCCCGCCCGGCGTCGACGTCCGCTTCTCCGGGGCGGCGGGGAGCCTCGAGCTCGCCAAGGAGCAGTTCGCCTACGTGCTCCTGCTCGCGCTGCTCATCTGCTACCTGACGATGGCCGCGCTCTTCGAGGACTTCCTCGCGCCCGTCGTCGTGCTGGTCACGGTGCCGCTCGCGGCCGCGGGCGGCGTGCTCGGGCTGCGCGCCGTCGATGCGTTCCTGGCGCCGCAGCCCCTCGACATGATGACGGCGCTCGGCTTCCTGATCCTCATCGGTGTCGTGGTGAACAACGCGATCCTCGTCGTGGACGGCGCGCTCTCGCGGCTCGCCGCGAACGAGCCCCCGGCGCTGGCGAACGCGCTCCGCGACGCCGTGGAGGCGCGCGTTCGGCCCATCCTGATGACGACGCTGACGAGCCTCGCCGGCCTGCTTCCCATGGTGGTGCTGCCGGGGGCGGGCTCCGAGCTCTACCGGGGCGTCGGGAGCGTGGTGCTCGGCGGGCTCACGCTGGCGACGGTGCTGACGCTCTTCGTCGTCCCCGCGGCCTTCGCGCTCGTCTGGCGCCTCCGCGGGGGGGCCTCGGGCTCACGGCGGGCGGCCGCGGGCTGAGCAGGCTCGGTCCTCACCGCGGACGGCTCCCTTCAACGATGGCGCCATGGGGCGGTAGGCTCTCCAAAAGGGGGTGAGGATGATTCGCCGATTCGCGCGCTTGGTCGTCGTACTGCTGGCCGTCGGGTGCGGCGACGACGGGGCAGGCGGGAGCATGGTCGACCGAGACGCCGGGACCTGTCCCGGGGGCTGCGACGACGGGCTCTACTGCAACGGCGCGGAGCTCTGCGCGCCGGCCTCGGGGCTCGCGGACGAGAACGGCTGCGTCGCGGGGACGCCGCCCTGCGACGCGCTCGCCTGCGACGAGGCCTCGGACCGCTGCGCGGACTGCCCGGACGCCGATGGCGATGGCGCGGCCGACGCGGCCTGCGGCGGGACCGATTGCGACGACGCGGACGCGAGCCGCTTCCCCGCGGCCCGGGAGATCTGCGACGCGGCGGACGTCGATGAGGATTGCGACCCGACGACCTTCGGCTTCCGGGACCTCGACGGCGACACCATCGGGGACGCCGCCTGCTGCAACGTCGCCGGCGACGGCACGCGGACCTGCGGCGCCGATTGCGACGACACGGACCCGGCGATTCGCGGGGCCGGCGCGCCGGAGCTCTGCGACACCATCGACAACGATTGCGATGGGCTCTCCGACGAGGGCGCGATCACGACCTACACGGTGGACGCGGACGGCGACGATTTCGGGAGCGCGGCGCCCGGCGCGACGACCGCCGAGGCGTGCAGCCAGCCCGAGGGCTTCAGCGAGAACGCGCTCGATTGCGACGACGCGGACCCGAACGTGAACCCCGGCGCCCCGGAGATCTGCGCGCCACCGGGCGGCGATCCCGTCGACGACGATTGCGACATGCGCGTCGACGAGGGGCGGACCATTCGCTGCTGGCCGGACGCGGACGGCGACCGCTTCGCGCCGCTCGGCGCGGCGCCCGTCGACGTATGCCTCGAGGCGTGCGGCGAGGGGCTCACGGCGACGGAGCCGGCGGACGCGGCGAGCGCAGACTGCGACGACGCCCGGGCGGAGGCCTTCCCGATGGCCCCGGAGATCTGCAACCGCTTCGACGACAACTGCGACGGGAGCGACCCGACGCTCGAGGACCAGGACGGCGATGGCTTCGCACCCGAGGGCACGACGGTCTGCGTCGCAGGGAGCGGGCCCGACGACTTCCCGCTCACGGATTGCAACGACAACCCAGGCGACCCCAACGCTCCGGACATCAACCCGGACGCCCGTCCTTCGGACGTGCCCATCGGCTGCGAGCCCGGCTTCTTTTTCTGTCCGTGCACCGGGGGGCACGGCTACGGCTTCGACTGCGTCGACCGGCCGGACGTCCTGTGCGACCGCTGCGCCACCTTCGTAGCGACCGAAGCCCACAACTTCGACCGGAACTGCAGCGGCTTCGAGGACCCGCAGCCGCCCTTCCCGGGAGGCATCTGCGTCAGCATCGCAGGCCGGTGCACGGACGGCGGCCCGGTGCCCGTAGAACGGGAAACCGCGGCGCAGTGCGGGCGCCTCGTGACGAGCCGAGCGTGCAATGGCGACTGCCGCGAGATTCGCGCGCTCCGGCCGCTCGCCTGCAACTGATCTCACGCCACTTTTGCCGCCCTCCGCCGTACAGGTCGAGAGGCTCCTTCCCTTCATGCCTCCCCTCACCCCGTCCGTGCTGCCCGGGGCGCACGACCATCCGAAGCACGCCTGGCTCCGCTCACCGGTCCCGCGGCTCTTCATCACGAGGATCCCGGAGCAGCCGACGAAGGCCGAGGTCACCAGCTACCTGGCGGCCTGCGCGGCATACTTCGATCGAAGCGAGGCGCGCTTCGCCTGGGTCGTGGACGGAACCCGAACGCAGGCCGGCAGCGCCCTGCTCTTGAAGGACGTGGCCGAGCACCTCATCGCCTACCGCGACGAGATGACCCGGCGGTGCGTGGGCATGTCCCACGCCGTCCCGGGGACCTTCATCCGCGGCATGATGCAGGCCATCTACTGGGTCGCCCCGCCGGGCTACCCGACGTCGGTCTTCGACGGCTTCGCCGAGGCCCTCGCGTGGGCCGAAGACCGGATCCCGCGGGCCTGAAGGCTCAGCCCGGGTCCTCTCCGTCCGCGCCCCGGGCGCCGCGCATGGCAGCGAGCACCTCGGCGAAGCTCCGGCGCTCGGCGGCGACCGAATCCGCGGGCAGCTCGCCCGGCGGGAGCTCCTTGATCAGCCGCGGCGCCGCCCCCTCACCGACCCCCAGGAGCAGGACGCTCTCGCCCACGCGCACGAGCACGAGCGCCCGCCGCGCATCCAGGGGAACGCGCTCGATGACCTCGAGGTGGCGGCCGCGCCCGCCCACGCCCAGCCGGTAGCGCGCCCCCCAACGGAGCAGCACCCAGGCCAGGAGACACACGGCGCCGAGGCTGAGGAGCCCCTGGAGCAGCGCCGCGCCGTAGCCGCCGGGCAGCTCGGCGGCCTGAAGGACGACGGGCATCGCGCGCGAAGCCTACCGCTACTCGGCCGCGGCCGGGGCCGCCTTCGACGCGCCGAACTCGATGGCCTCGGCGAGCATCTCGGCGATGTCGAGCTGGCGAACGCTCTCTTCCTTGTCGGCGTTCTTGATGCCCAGCGTCAGCATGCCCATGCAGAAGGGACACGCCGCGGCGACCGTGTCGGCGCCGGTATCGAGGAGCTGCAGCGTGCGCTTGTCGTTGACGCGCGTGCCGCCGGTCTCCTCCATGAAGTACTGCGCGCCGCCGGCGCCGCAGCAGAGCCCCTGCTTCTTGTTCCAGTACTCGACCTCGACGAGCTCGACGCCCTCGATGGCCTCGAGGACCTGCCGCGGCGAGTCGTAGATCTGGTTGTAGCGGCCGAGGTAGCAGCTGTCGTGGTAGGCGACCTTCGCCTTCACGGGTTTGGTTGGCGTGAGCTTCCCGGCGGCGAGGAGCCCGTTCAGGAAGTCCGCGTGGTGCACCACGTCGAAGTGCCCGCCGAAATCCGGGTACTCGTTCTTCAGCGTGTTGAAGCAATGCGGGCAGGCGGTGATCACCGTCTTGTCCGGCACGCCGGCCTCGTTGAGCTGCTCGACGTTCTGCTCGGCGATCATCTGGAAGAGGAACTCGTTGCCGCCGCGCCGCGCCGGGTCGCCGGTGCAGGTCTCGCTCGTTCCGAGGATCGCGAAATCGACGCCGGCCTCGCCGAGGAGCTTGGCCACGGCCCGCGCCACGAGCTGCGCGCGCTCGTCGTAGGCCGCCGCGCAGCCGACCCAGTAGAGGACGTCCGCCGTCGGGTTGTCCTCGAGCGTCGGCACGTCGAGGCCGTCGGTCCACTGCACCCGGTCCTGCGCCGAGTAGTTCCAGGGGTTGCCGTTGGTCTCGATGCCGTTGAAGGCCTTCTGGAGGAGCGGCGGGAACTCGGCCTTCATCATGACCTCCTCGCGCCGCATGCCGACGATCTTGTCGACGTAGGAGATCATCACCGGGCACTGCTCCTCGCAGGCACGGCAGCTCGTGCAGCTCCAGATCACGTCCGGATGGAGGATGTGCGGGAGGATCTCCACGTCGGCCTCGGCCGCGAGGAAATAGGCCCCCTCCGGCGCCTTCGGGAAGGTGTGGATGGGGTCCCGCTCCTCGGGGTCGCTGACCGTGGGCCGGTCGTGATCCGAGGGCGCCTGCACGTCGTCGTCACGGCCGAAGGTCGCGTACTCGCTCGCGGAGAGGTGGTCGCGGAGCGCGAGCGTGAGGTGCTTCGGGCTGAGCACCTTGTCCGTGATGTAGGCCGGGCAGTTGTCGCTGCAGCGGCCGCACTCGGTGCAGGTGTAGAGGTCGAGGATGTGCTTGTAGGTGAGGTCCCCGAGCTTCGCGATGCCGAGCGCTTCCTCCCGCTCCACGCGGCCCTCGAGGTCCTCGACCTTCGGGAGCGCGTTCGGCTGCATGTCGTACGCGAACACGTTCGGCATGACCGTGAGGATGTGGAAGTGCTTCGTGTACGGGAGCAGGTTCAAGAAGAGCAGCACCCAGCTCGCGTGGTACCAGAAGCCCACGTGCTCGAGGACCTTCAGGGTCCCGTAGTCCATGCCCGCGAAGGCCAGCGCGAGCGGCGAGCCGATGGGCTCGAACCAGCTGAAATGCGCCGCGGTCCCGGCGGCCTGCGCCTCGAGCGCGAGGTTCGCGCCGACGTAGAGGAAGTCGGCGGCCATCATCGACGCGATGATGAAGAGGATGAGCACGGGCTCGCTGAAGAAGACCTTCCCCTCCTCGTGCGAGAGCGTCATGCGCGGGCGCTCGCCCACCTCCTTGGCGTCGCCGCTGTCCCGGCCGCGCTTGCCGACGCGGAGCCAAAGGAAGACCAGCGCCCCGGCGATGGCGCTGGCCGCCGCGAGCTCCTTCGCGAGGCTGTAGAGCTGCCCGACGATGTGGTCCGTCGAGAGAATGCCGAAGGGGAACTCCCAGGTGGCGTCGTAGCCGCGACCCCAGAGCAGGATCGAGTTCAAGAGGAGCACGTTGAAGGCGAAGAAGATCCCCGCGTGGGCGATGCCCGCCGGCTGGTACCCCTTCTTCTCGATCATCTTCTGCTGACCGAGGGCCACGATGAGCACCTGCTGGGTGCGCGCGACGATCTGCGCCGGGCTCCACCGAAAGCGCGCGTCCGGGACGCCGAGCTTCACCTGGCGGAAACGCCGGTAGACGCTCCACGAGAAGAAGGAGAGCGTCCCGACGAGGACGAGCGTCATGGCGATGGGGCTCATGCAGTGACTCCTGGGGTCATCTCGACGCGTACGTGGCGGCACGGAGGCGCGAATGACGCACCGCGTCGTGACCGTGTCTATGGGAGTGCGCGAACGATGTCAATCCGGTGACAGCGCGCCTCTCCTTCCCCCCCGTGGGGCCTCACTCTCGGCGCGCGGACACGACGAAGCCCGTCGCGACCCGAGGGCCGGACGGGCATCGAAAGCGCGCGCCCCTCAGTGCGGGAGCTTGGCCTCGAAGAAGGCCTTCAGCTTGATGAGGTTCTTCTCCTCGCGGGCGAAGCTCGGCGACTCGTAGGTCTTCGCGAAGCCGCGCACGTCGGAGAGGAACTCCCGCTGCACCTCCTCGTTGCCGAGGATGTCGTCGACGCTCCGGCCGCGGGCGGCGCCGGTGCGAAGGCTCATCACGTAGCTCTCGAGGCGGCCGAAGTCGTCGCCGAGGAACTCGCGGATGACGTCGCACTCGTTGGTGAGCTTCGAGAGCGTCTGGAGCTTGTCCGCGTCGGCCTTGCCCGTGTCCTCGCGGCTCGCGAGGTCGGCGGCGACGCGGAGCACGAAGGCGTCGTCGAGGTAGCCGATGTCGTCGATGCCGTCGGGGATCAGGTCGAGGCTCTTGAAGAGGTAGTTCAGACCGCCGGCGATCGCCTCGCGGGCGTCGTCCGCCATGGTGGTCTCGGGCAGGAGCTCGGCGAGCTCCTCGGCGTCGTGGCCGAGGTTCCGAAGCCAGGTCGGGAAGGTGTCGAGGTACTTGGCGACGTCGGAATCGCTCATTCTTGGTGGTCCTGCAGCAAGCTCTCGCCGGGCCGTCCGGAAAGGTCGCGCGATACTACGAAGGCACTGGATCCCGTTCAACCGCAAGTCAGCGGGAAAGCTCATCCCGGAGGCCCTCACCCCCGCGGGCGCCGACCGTCTCGTGCAGCTCAGAGTTCGTCCTCCCCGTCCGGGACTCCTGCCCGACTACAAGGAAGCGGCCCCCGCGCTCCGCGT
>JBCDGX010000213.1:0-8778 GCA_038750805.1 Myxococcota bacterium | reverse complement strand
CGAAGCGCGGCGCCGGCGCGAGGCTCAGCGCCACGAGGCGTTGCGCGTCGCCGGGCGCCGCCCCGGGGGGCAAGGTTCCGTCGCTCCCGAGCAATTCCACCGCGACGACGGCCAGCTCGGCGGCCTCCCGCACGAGGCGCGCGGCCGCCGGCGCGAGGGCCTCGGGGAGGCCGTCGCCGAGCCAAACGGTGCGCGCCCGGCGCACCTCCTCGAAGGCGCGGGCCAGGACACGGGCGCGCGGGGAGCCGAAGCCCATGGGGGCACGTTGTAGGCGCGGCCGCGCCTCGGCAAGGTTCCTTTGACGCGGGTGGGTCGGGCGGAGACGATCCATGGCGTGAGGGCCCTCGCTTCATGGACCCGCCGAAAGGGCGCGCGCTTGGCCTGCGCCGTGCCGTGGCTCGTCGCGTGCGCGGCCGCGCGCCCGAACGTCGTCGAGCCTGGCGCGGCGCCCGGGCTGGAGCTCTGGAACGACACCGCCGGCGAGACCGTGTGCGCCGTGCGCGCGGCGCCGGCGGGGGGCGACCCCGAGGCGCCGGACCTCCTGCTCCCGGACCAGGTGCTCCCGCCGGGGGGGCGCGCGCGCTTCTCGGAGCTCGCCGGGGCCGTCGACCTGCGCATCGAGGATTGCAACGGCGACCGGCTGCTCGAGCATCGCGGCCTCGAGGTGCCCGCAGGCGGTGTCTTGGTGGTGCTCCGGACGCGGCGCCCCGGGCTCCGGCCTCCGCCTCCCGTCGAGTGATCGCCGCGGCTCAGCCGCGCATCGCGTCGATGAAGCGGCCGAAGAGGTAGTGCGCGTCGTGCGGCCCGGCGGCCGCCTCGGGGTGATACTGCACGGCGAAGGCCTGGGCGTCGGGCTTCGCGATGCCCATGCAGGTGCCGTCGTTGAGGTGCACGTGCGTGACCTCGGCCTTCCCGGCGAGCGAGTCCGGGTCGACGACGAAGCCGTGGTTCTGCGTGGTGATCTCGATGCGCCCCGTGGCGAGGTCCTTCACCGGCTGGTTCAGCCCGCGATGGCCGAACTTGAGCTTGTAGGTGGACCCGCCGAGCGCGAGGCCCAGGAGCTGATGCCCGAGGCAGATGCCGAAGAGCGGCTTCTTCCCCAGCAGCTCGCCGGCGAGGGCGACGCCGTGGGCGACGGCCGAGGGATCGCCCGGGCCGTTGCTCAGGAAGATCCCGTCCGGTTCGTGCGCGAGCACGTCGCCGGCCGAGGATTGCGCCGGCACCACCGTGAGCTTGCAGCCGAGGTCCGCGAAGCAGCGGAGGATGTTCCGCTTGATGCCGAAGTCCACGCAGACGATGTGGAGGCCCTCGCCGGGCCGCGCCTCATCGGCCTCGGTCCACTCGCCCGAGCCCTCGGTCCAGGCGTAGGGCGCGTCCGTGGTGACGACGCTCGTCAGGTCGCGGCCGTTCATCGGCGCGGTGGCCTTGGCGCGCTCGACGAGCTCCGCCGGGTCCCCGGTGCCGATGGTGGCGGACTGCGCGCCTGCGTCGCGGATGTGCCGGGTGAGCGCGCGGGTGTCGACGCCGGCGATGCCCACGATGCCGTGCTTCTGGAGGTAGTTGTCGAGGCTCTGGGTCGCGCGCCAGCTGCTCGGGGTCTCGGCGAGCGCGTGCACGACGAAGCCGGCGAGGAAGGGCTTCCGCGCCTCCGGGTCGTCCTCGTTGACCCCCGTGTTCCCGATGTGCGGGGCGGTCATCGTCACGATCTGCCCGCAATAGGACGGGTCCGTGAGGACCTCCTGGTAGCCCGTCATGCCCGTCGTGAAGACCGCCTCGCCGGCGGTCACGCCGCTCGCGCCGATGGCCACGCCGCGAAAGACGCGGCCGTCCGCGAGGGCGAGGTGGGCGACGTCGCGCCCCTTGGTCTGCTCGTGCTCGTTCATCCCGCCCGTGCCCTTAGCGCGCGTCGGCGTCGTAGACGACCTCTCCACCGACGATCGTCATGCGCGGCGCGCCCACCAGCGCCTTCCCGACGAGCGGCGTGTTCTTGCCCTTGCTCCGGAGACCCTCGGCGGTGGGCGTCCAGCGCCGCGCCGGGTCGACGACGCTCAGGTCCCCGAGGCCGAGCAGCGCCGTCGGCTTCCCGAGCACCCGCGCCGGGCCGGCGCCGAGCGCGTCCATGGCCCGCGCCGCGCCGAGCTCGCCCTTGGCGACGAGCGCGAGCACCTGGGAGACGGTGGTCTCGAGGGAGCTCATCCCGTAGGCCGCGGCGTCGAGCTCGCAATCCTTGTCCAGGCGGGTGTGGGGTGCGTGGTCCGAGGCGACGCAGTCGAGCGTTCCGTCGGCGAGGCCGGCGACGAGGGCCTGCCGGTCGCGCTCCTCTCGGAGCGGGGGGAGCACCTTCGCGTGCGTCTCGTAACCGACCTTGGCACCGCCGAGGAGCGCGTCCTCGGTCAGGGTGAGGTGGTGCGGCGAGACGTCGGCGCTGACCCGGGCGCCTCGGCGCTTGGCGTCGCGGAGGAGCGCGACAGAGCCCGCCGACGAAACGTGCGCGACGTGCAGCCAGGCGCCCGCCAGCTCCGCGAGCCGGAGGTCGCGCGCCACGGCGACGTCCTCGGCTTCCCGGGGCTGCGTCCGGAGCCCGAGGCGCGTCGAGAGGGCGCTCTCGTGGAAGGCCCCGAGGGCGAGGCCCGGCTCCTCGCAATGCTGCATGAGCACGAGGCCGAAGGTGCTCGCGTACTCGAGGGCGCGGCGCAGCAACCCGGGGGCGCGGACGGGGCGGCGGTCGTCGGTCACGCCGACGCAGCCGGCCTGGGCGAGCTCGGCCATCTCCGTGAGCTGCTCGCCAGCGAGGCCTCGAGTGATGGCGCCGAAGGGCCAGACGTGCGGACCCGGGGTGCGCGAGGCGAGGTCGACGATCAGGTCCGTGACGGCGCGCGTGTCGTTCACCGGCGTGGTGCCGGGCATCGCGCAGACCGCCGTGAAGCCGCCCGCGGCCGCGGCCGCGCGACCGCTCGCGATCGTCTCCTTGTGCTCCTCGCCGGGCTCGCGGAGGTGGGCGCGGAGATCGATGAAGCCGCGTCCGATCCAGCAGCCGGAGACGTCCACGACGCGGGCGTCGGGATGGGCCGCGGGGTCGAGGGAAGGGCCGAGGGCGCGCACGGCCCCGTCCGCGAGGAGCACGTCGGCCTTTCGGCCCCCGCTTTCCTCCGCGGGCGCCCCGACGTCGAGCTCGGTGCCGTAGACCGTGCCGCCGCGGAGGAGGAGCATCTCGGGGGCCCTACCTCAGGCTTCGGCGAAGGGTCAACGGCGGGCGGAGGGCCGTGGCCTCCCGCGGGTGCGCCGCGTTCCCCACCCGAACGCTCAGCCGACCTGGTCGAGGGACTCGCCGGTGGCGGCGTCGACGCCGTCCTGTGCGGCGATGGTGCCCACGGACGAGCGGAGCTTCTGCTCCTTCTCTTCCTTCTTCTCGGCCACGCGGGTCTTCATCGTCACCACCTTCCGGTAGAGCGACGCGAACTCCATGTTCCGGGTCGCCATCTGCGGCGACCCACCGCGAAGGAGGGTCTGCAGGATGAAGTCGAGAATCGCGATCTCGCCCTCGCTGAAGGAATTGCTGATCCGCATGGCGATCGATCTAGCAGGCGTGACCTGGCGCCACAACGCGCGACCTTTTATGTAGGGTCACGCATTGTCGCGTAGGGCACTGGACGGGACCGTAATCATTGGGGTAGTTCTGAAATTGCTCGCGCATGCGGCCTAAGTGTGCGAAGTGGTGCGATCGTCAGTATCACGATCTCCATGCCGATTCGTTGACAATCCACTGGATATCCACAGCCCTGGGGGTCTTTTGTATCGCTGGTGACCACAGGGCCTGCGTCCTCGCGGCGCACCGACGTGACGAGGGATCATGTTTGACGTGCAACGTGGCCACGTCACGCCATGTATGGCACTAGCATGGGTAGCTTTGTGCAACGCGCCGCGAGGCCGGCACGACCCGTCGGCGTCCGAAGCGCTCGGTGAACGTCGTTCCTCAAGCGATCGCGGCCTGATCGGGGCGATCGCCTCGCTGCGCGGACGCACGCACCACGCGGAGCGCGACGACCGTGCGCGGCGCGTCGCGCCGATGGGTCGGCGCGCGTCGGCCGGCCGGGCTCAGCTCCGGTCGGCGGTCGTCACGCGCACGACCTCTTCGATGGTCGTGACGCCTTCGCGGATCTTGTTCAGGCCGCTCATGCGCAGCGAGTTGATGCCCTCGGAGATCATCTCTTCCTTGAGCTCCGCGCTCGAGCAGCCTTGCAGGACCATCTCCTTGAGCCGGTCCGTGAAGGGCATGACCTCGTAAAGCGCCACGCGGCCCTTGTAGCCCTTGTCGGAGCAGGTCCGGCAGCCGGCGCCCTTGTAGGTCTTCACGTCGCCGAGCTCGTCCTCCGTGAAGCCCACATCGAGCAGCGCCTGCGGCTCCGTCGGGATCTCGACGCGGCAATCGCCGCAGATGCGGCGCGCCAGGCGCTGGGCGAGCACGAGGTTCACCGCGGCCGTCACGAGGAAGGGCTCGACGCCCATGTTGAGCAGGCGCGTGACCGTGCTCGGGGCGTCGTTGGTGTGCAGCGTCGAGAGCACGAGGTGCCCCGTGAGCGCGGCCTTGATGGCGATCTCCGCGGTCTCGAAATCGCGGATCTCACCGACCATGATGATGTCCGGGTCCTGCCGGAGGAACGAGCGCAGGGACGCGGCGAAGTTCAGGCCGATGTCCTCGTGCATCTGCACCTGGTTGATGCCCTGGAGGTTGAACTCCACGGGATCCTCCGCCGTGCTGATGTTCGTGTCCGGCTGGTTCAGGTCCGCGAGCGCCGAGTAGAGCGTCGTCGTCTTTCCGGAGCCCGTGGGGCCGGTGACGAGCACCATGCCGTAGGGCTGGTGGATCTGCTTCTTGAAGTCCGCGAGAGCCTTCTCCTCGAAGCCGAGCTTCGTCATGTCGAGCTGCAGGTTCGACTTGTCGAGCAGGCGGAGGACGATCTTCTCGCCGAAGAGCGTGGGCAGCGCGGACACGCGGAAGTCCATCTCGCGGCCCTTGCCGAGCTTCAGCTTGATGCGGCCGTCCTGCGGGAGGCGGCGCTCGGCGATGTCCAGGCTCGCCATGACCTTGATGCGCGAGGCGATGGCGTTCTTGAGCTTGGCCGGCGGCTTCATCTCCTCGTGGAGGACGCCGTCCACGCGGTAGCGGACGCGGAAGCTCTTCTCGTAGGGCTCGATGTGGATGTCCGAGGCCCCGCGCTTGATCGCGTTGAGCAGGATCGCGTTGCAGAGCCGGACGACGGGCGCGTCTTCGGTGGCGCGCTCGAGGTCGACGAGGTTCATCTCGTCGTCGTCGGAGGCGACCTCGATCTCGTCCTCGTCGAAGCCCTCCATGATGTCGTCGTAGGAGATCTCCGGCGCGCGATAGGTGCGCTCGATGGCCGCCTGGATGGCGGCCTCGGAGGCGACGACGGGCTCGACGTTGTATCCGGTGAGGAACTTGATGTCGTCGATGGCGTGGAGGTTCGAGGGGTCCGCCATCGCGACGATCAGCGAGGACCCGGCCCGGGACACCGGGATGATCTTGTGGCGCTCGGCGACGTCCTGGCCGATGAGCTTGATGACCTCCGGCTCGATCTCGTACTCGCTGAGGTCGATGGCCTGGACGCGGTACTGCTGGCTGAGGAATTCGGTGATCTCCTCGTCGGAGATCACGCCCATCTTGGAGAGGGCGTAGCCGAGGCTCACGCCGTCCGAGCGCTGCGACTCCTGCGCGGCGCGCAACTGCTCGAGGCTGATGCGCTTTTGCCTTACGAGTAGCTCACCGAGGCGATTGCTCATGGGACTCCAGGTGGGGCTCCGGGCCGCCGGAGCGTGGGTGGGCAGCATACACGCATGTCCACCGGGTGCCCGTACGGCGGCCCGGGCGCTAGATTGGAGCCGGTGAGCCTGGTTCGGCGACTCTTCAGCTCCACCTACCGGCAGGCGCGCCGGGCGGAAGGCGAGGGGCGTTTCCGCGACGCGGCCGCGCTCTACGCCGAGGCCGACCTCCCCGAGGAGGCGGCGAAAGCGCTGCTTTTTCATGCAGCTAGGGCGTCCGAGGCCGACGAGCGGCTCCTCGCCTACCGGGACGCCCTTCGCTGGATCCCCCCCGAGCATCCGAAGCACGCCGAGGTGGAGACGCAAATCGGCCTGACCATCCTCGACGAGGCCCAGCGGCGGGGCGCGCACACGGCGGAGGAGCGCCGGCGTCTGGTCGAGGCGGCGGAGCGCCTCGAGCGCGCCGGGCGCCCGGAGCGGGCGGCCACGGCCTGGGAGATCCTCGAGCGGCCGGATGACGTCGTCCGATGCCTCCAGGCCGCCGGGGACATCGAGCGCCTCGAGGCGCTGCTGGAAGCGCGGAGCGAGGAGGCCCAGCGCGAGCGGGCGCTCCGCCGCTACGTCGGCGACTACGAGATGGCCATGGCCACGGGGGCCCGCGTCGAGGCCCGGGACGCGCTCCGCCAGGCCGTGCGCGAGGTGCCCGACGACGTCGACGTGGCCGACCTGCTCCGGCGCCTCGAGGCGCGCTGGCTCGCGCTCGGCGCGGTCTCCCTGCGCGTCGGCGAGCGGCGCCTTCGCTTCGTGGCGGGGCCCCGGATGGTGCTCGGCCGAGAGGGCGACCTGCCCGTGCGTGGCGCCTCGGTCAGCCGCCGCCATTGCGAGGTTCGGGCGGAGGGGACGGGGCTCGTCGTGCGCGACCTCGACAGCCGCAACGGCACGCTGCTCCGCGGCGTGCCCATCGAAGGGGAGCTCCGCCTCGAAGGCGCCACGGTGCTCGGCCTCGGCGACGACGTGGCCGTGCGCGTGAGCCCGCGCGCGGATGGCCTCGAAGCCGAGGTGGAGAGCGGCCTCGACCGAGGGCTCGTCGTGCGCGCGGGATCCGGCGAGCTCCCCCTGGCCGAGACCGGCGCGGGCGTCGCCTTCCCGGAGGGGCAGCCCACGCTCGTCCCCGGGGCCGGTGGCGCCCAGCTCGGCACCCAGCAGGTCATGGCGCCCATCACGCTCGTGGAGGGCGACGTGGTGGACCTCGGGCCCGTGCGCGTCGAGGTGCTCACGTGACGCTCTGGGACCGGCTCCGCGGTCTCCTCGGCCCGGAAGAGGCTTCTCCGGAGTCGCCGGCGCCCGAGGCGCGGGAGGCGGCCCGGAAGTCGGCGCCTCGGCCTGCGGAGGGCCCGGAGGCGCGGCTCGCGGCCCTCGCGGATGCCGCCGAACGTCCCGATGGCTCCCTCGCCACGCAGCTCCTCGAGGAGCTGGTGCGCGAGGGGCGAGCGAAGCGGGGCCTCGAGCTGGCGCGGCGCGTGCTCGAACGCCACGTCGGCGACGACGGTCGCCTCGTCGAGCTCGGCGTGCGCGTCGCCGAGCTTCTTTCCGGGCGCGGCGACGATGCCTCGGCGAGCCGGGAGCTCGCGCGCTTCGTCGGGACCGCCGACGCGCCGCTCTCCGCGCTGATGCTGGCCGCGGAGATCGCCGAGCGGCGCGGGGAGGGCGAGGAGGCGCTCGCCCTCTACGAGAAGGTGCTCGCCCGGGACCTCGACTTTCCCCGAGCGCGCGAGCGCGCGCTTCGCCTCCGGGGTGCCCGGGCGTCCCGGCCGGGCCTCGCCGGCGCGACCATCGCGACGGAGGGAGCTCTCACGCGGGGGCGCTACCGCGTGGAGCGCGAGCTCGGCCGCGGGGGCGCCGGCACGGTCTTTCTCGCCCTCGACCAGGCCCTCGGGCGCCGCGTCGCGCTCAAGGTCTACCACCGCCGGGGCCGCGTGGAGCGGGAGCGGCTCCGCGCCGAGGCCCGCACGCCCGCGCAGCTCGAGCATCCGGGCGTGGTGCGCGTCTTCGACATCGACGAGCGGCTCGTGGCGGTCGCCATGGAGGCCGTCGCCGGGGGCTCCGTGCGGCGGGAGCTGACCAAGGGGGGCGTGAGCGTCGCGCGGGCCCGGCGCTGGCTCGTCACCGCCGCCGAGGCCCTCGACTTCATCCACGCGGGCGGCGTCGTTCACCGGGACGTGAAGCCCTCGAACTTCCTGCTCCGAGAGGATGACCGGGTCGTGCTCACGGACTTCGGCCTGGCGACGCCGCTCGGTGACGTGCCCCTCGCGGGGGCGAACGGCCTCGGCGAAGGCACGCTCCAGTACATGCCGCCGGAGCAGAAGATGAACGCCATCGCCGAGCCCTCGGCGGACGTCTACGCCTTCGGCGCCAGCATGCGGGACGTGCTCGGCGCCCTCGGCGAGCCGGCGCCGGAGAGCTGGGCGGAGCTCGCCACGGCCTGCCTCGCGGACGCGCCGAAGGAGCGCCCGGGCCTCGACGCGCTCCGCGTCGGGCTTCGGGCCGAGGCCCCCTGAACGCGGTCTCGCTGCGGCGCCTCGGCCCTTGCTCGCCGGCGCCCGCCGGAGTAGCCCGAGGGCGTGGCGAAGAAGAAGCGACCGGCGCCCCCGAGCGCGGACGATGCGCGCGCCAAGGCCGCGGAGGCCCTCGGGAAGCTCGAGCAGCCCACGGTGAACTGGAAGGTCATCGCCCAGGTCGGCGTCGGCCTCCTCGTGCTCTGGGTGATCATGGGGATGCTCAGCCCCTATCTGGGGATCTGGGGCTTCGTGATCGCCGGCGTGCTGACGGCCGTGGTCCTCGGCGGCGGCTTCTACCTCTTCCGCATGACCCGGAAGAGCGCCGCCATCGTCGACATCCTCAAGGGCGCGACGGACGCCGAGGGGCGCGCCGAGGCGCTCGCCGCCCTCCAGGCCGGCAAGGGCGACGTGATGAACAAGATCGCCGAGGCCCAGCTCGTGG
>JBCDGX010000212.1:0-8781 GCA_038750805.1 Myxococcota bacterium | reverse complement strand
GTCGAGCGGCTGTTTGCGTGGCTCAAGCGCATGCGGCGGATCGCGACCCGGTGGGAACGAAAGGCCGAAAACTACCTAGGTTTTCTGCATCTCGGATGCGCCGTCATCCTCTTGCGAGGGTTTTGAGATGCGCTCTAGTACACCAGCCCAGTAGTCCGGTCCGTCGTACAAGCGATCAGCCAGCGCCGCGGGGCCTCGCTGTACGCGCCGCCCGCGTCGCGCGACCCTCGCTGGCGTGAGGCTCAGCGTCGTCATCCCCACCTGGTGCGAGGCGGAAACCGTCGCCGCCTGCGTCGCGCACGCCCGCGGCATCGGGGACGAGGTGATCGTCGCGGACGCGTGCAGCCCCGACGGCACCGCCCGGCGCGCGAGCGCCGCAGGGGCCCAGGTGGTCGAGGCCCCGCGCGGCCGCGGGCCTCAGCTCGACGCTGGCGCCTCCGCCGCGCGGGGCGACGCGCTGCTCCTCCTGCACGCCGACACGCGCCTCACCGCGGGCGCCCGGGAGGCCATCGAGCACGCGCTGCGCGACCCCGCCACCGTGGGCGGCAACTTCCGCCTCCGCTTCGAGCCCGCCGGCCCCTGGGCGAGCCTCTTCGCCGCCGCCAACGATCTGCGCCGGCGCGCGCTCGGCATCTACTACGGCGACTCGGCCATCTTCGTCCGCCGCGAGGTGCACGCCGCGCTCGGCGGCTTCGGCGACCACCCGCTCATGGAGGACTACGCCTTCGTGCGCCGCCTCGAGCAGACGGGCCGCACGGCCTACGTCACGCACGTGGAGGCGCTGAGCAGCGCGCGGCGCTTCGCGGACGCCCCCCTGCGCACGCTCGCGGTCTGGGCGCTGGTGCAGGGACTCTACGAGGTCGGCGTCCCCACCCCCTGGCTCGCCCGGCTCTACACCGACATCCGCTGAGACGCGCGAATGAGCGATCCCGTGAGCGAGCGCCTCGGGCGTGTGGAGCGCGAGGCGCTGCGGGCCCGATGGGAGGCCGCGGCGGCGTCGACCTTCGACGGTGAGGGCCGGGCACTCCTCGCGGCCGTGGCCCGTTGGGATTGGTACGCCAAGCCGGCCCGCTCCTTCGTTCCGGCCTGGGACATCCTCGACCCGAGCTCGCACGGCGTCCGGCTCGCGGCGGAGCCGGCGCGCCCGCGCTTCGAGATGGAGGCCTATGGAGTCGATTCGACCGGTGAGCTCGTTGCGGTCCGACGCATCATGAGCCTCGATGACGCCGCGCCGGACCACTTCACGCTGCGAGCGGAGCACGCCGTCACCGGCAGTCGCTGGCTCGAGTTTCGCGAGCTCGGAGGGTTTCGGGCGGAGCACCGCGTGCACCGCGACGCACACGGTCGGCCGCAGGTCTACGAAGCCCTCGCGAAGCGACGCTATGAGCGCTGGAGCTACCACCATGACGACGGGCGCCTGGTTGCGATCGTCGTCCACTCTGGGGAGTGGCGCTCCCGTAAGGCGTCGCGCTCCGAACGGCGCTTCCGCTTCGTCCACGACGGCGCAGGCGTTGCGAGGGTGGTCACGGCCTCCGGGGGGGACGAGAGGACGCTCTGGGTGCGGCCGGCGGAGGACGCGATCCCCGATGGCGAGGCGCTCGCGGCGTCTCTCCGCGCGAGCCTGGAGGTGGCGCTGGCGTCGCTGCGTGCCCGTACCCAAGGCGAGGCCCTCTACTACGTCACGCTCACGACCGACGACGAGGCGATCGGCCTCGCGCTCTCGGCCTGGACCGAGGAGGCCCTCGCCGCCGCAACGAAGGGAGACAACGCGCCTCGGCTCCGCTGGTCGTCCGCGGATTCCCCCTACGCCGACGTCGGGTCCTCGGCGCTGGATGGCGCACGCGAACGCTTTCGGCGCCACGCCGCGCGGGGCCCCTTGCGCGTGCATCGCGACGCGAGGCTCGACGCGATGGTCGAGGCCATGCGCGCCCTCGACGCGACGGGCGCGTTCGGTACGGGCGCCTCGCGCGAGGAAGTGCTCGTGGCCGTCGAAGTCATGCCGCCGGCGCCGGGCAACACCGCACGCGTCCGTAGGCTGAACCCCGAGGGGAGCGCGGCCCTCGGCGCGTGGCTTCGCGAGGCCGCCGAGCCGAAGTAGTGCCGCTCGGCTACCCGGCGCCGGCGAGCCAGCGCTCGGCCGCCTCGACCTCGCGGAAGATCTTCCGCTCGCCGGCGTTCGTGCTCGAGAAGACGAACCACATGCGCATCACGCCGTAGTCGACGTCCTCGCGGACGACGATCGCCGCCCGGTCGGCCGGAGGGAGCTCACCGAGGCGCGAGAACATCACCTTCATCTCGTCCGCCTGAAGGCGCGAAAGATCCGCCTCCCGGAGGTCGTAGAGCACGTCCATGCCGGGCTCGTGATCGTCGTGACCGTAGAGGTTCCGGAAGATGGCGAGGGCCTTCTCCGGCGTGAGCGCGCCGGCGGCCCGTACCCGTGCGAACCCCCGCGGGTCCATGACGACGTCCAACCCCGTCATGCGGCCGAGCCTCCGTCGCACGCAGCGGCAGCGCAAGCGGTGGCACACGATCGAAACGTGCTCATCGGAGCACCTGCGTGAGGCCGAATCCCTCGAGCGTCAGCCACACCACGAAAGCGCCGTAGAGCGCCACCATCAGCCCGGCCTCGGGCCGACTGAACCGAAGGTCCGTTCGGAGCGCCGCGAAGAGCGCGACGGTGGCGATGGTCAGTGCCGCCATCAGCGGCACCGCCGTGCCGAGCGCGACGTCCATGGAGCCCGCCACGAGCACGGCCGAGGGCACGACGACGAGGAGGTCGAAGACGTTGCTCCCCAGCACGTTCCCGATGCTCACGTCCGCCTCCGAGCGCCGCGCCGCCCGCACGCTCATCACCAGGTCCGGCGCGCTCGTCACGCCCGCCACCACCGTCCCGCCCCAGAGCAGCGTCGGCGTGTCGAGGGCCTCGCCGAGAAAGAGCGCCACCCGGAGCAGCCCCTCGACCCCGGCCACGATGGCGACGAGCCCGGCGCCGAGCCGGAGCACGTCGCCGAGCGTGCCCCCATCGGGCGTTCGCGCCTCCGGCGCCGGGCCCCCGTCGCCGCGATCTTCGTACTGCAGGAAGAGGTAGAGCCCGTAGAAGGCGAGCGGGAGCATGGCGAGGGGCCGGCCCACGCGCCCGGTCAGCGGCGCCCCCTCCACCGGCGCATAGAGCACCGCGAAGCAGAAGGTGAGGAGCAGCACCGCGACGGCGATGAGATAGAACTGCCCGTCGCGGTAGACGAGGGTCCTTCGGAGCGGCAAGGGACCCGCCGCGAGCACCGACGCGCCGGGGATCACCAGCACGTTGAAGATCGCCGAGCCGATGACCGCGGAGAGCCCGAGCTCCGCGTCGCCGTGCACCGCCGCCGCCGCCATGGTCGCCGTGAGCTCCGGGAAGCTCGAGGCGACGGCCACGACGAGGCTGCCCCGCACCAGCGGACCGAGGCCCGCGCGGTCGGCGAGGCGGCCTGCGCTGGTCTCGACGCGGACGCTCCCCCATCCGGTCAGCACCGCCGCGAGTGCCAGGAGCCCGAGCTGCGCGAGCCAGTCCACTAGAGCCCGTCCGCCAGCTCGCGGAGTACGGCGCCGACGTCACCCTCGATGGGCTCGATGTGCGCGGGCACGGCGCGCACGAGGTCGGGCGTGTCGGCGAGCTGCCGAAGATGCGCCGCGAGGGCCTTCCGGTCCTTCACGAGGAGGCGCTTGGCGATCATCGTGATCTTCGGCTTCCCGCTCTGGCCCATCACGCGGTAGAGCGCGCCGAAGAGTCCCGGGAGGTGCGGCTGGTTGAAGATCGCGTCGTTGAACACGAGCGTCACCCCGCCCTCGGAGCGCACCTCGAGCACGCCCTCGGCGTTCTGTACGCCGCGCAGGTGGAGCAGGCGCAAGGTCTCGGTGGGCTCGAAGCTGGCGTAGGTCTCATCGACGTGGACGACCTCGCTCACCTTGGCCCGCGCCCCCATGGGGCAGACCAACTCGAGCTCCGGAAAACGCGCCTTCCATGCCGCCGCATCCAGGCGATGGAAGGCGTTCGGGACGACGAGCCAGGTCGGCCGTCCCCAGGCCTCGAGCTCTGCGAGCGTGGCCTCGTCCACGCAGACCCCGTTGTGGATCAGCAGCCGGCCGTCGGCGGCGCGCGCGACGAGCATCTGCCGCCGAAGCTTCATCTTCGGGAGGTCGCCGACGACCCGCCAGAGGTTCTCCGCCAGGGCCTCGAGGGGCTCGTGCGCCAGCACCCTCCACTCCGTGTCGCCGTCCTTCGTCATGAGTCGTGCCGTCGCGGCCCCCGCAGGTCGCGCTGCGTTCTCTCGCATTCCCGCAACGCGCCGCCTAACGCATGGGCCCGAAACCCATACCAGAGCGCGGAGGACACGATGAACCGCACCATCCGCCAGCGCGCGCTCGATCTCGCCGCCCGCCTCGCCGCGCTCTACGCCGGCGCGACGCTCCTGCCCTTCGGCATGGACAAGCTCCAGGGCACCGGCGGGAGTATCCAGGGGTTTCGGCAGATCGGCGCCGGCTTCGGCGTCGACCCGACGTTCTTCCGATTCTTCGTCGGCGCCCAGGAAGTCTCCGTCGCCTTGCTGCTCTTCGCCGCGATCTTCGTGGACTTCGGGGGGCGCCTCCCCCGGCTCGAGGCGGTGGCGCGGCGCCTGACCCAGCTCGGTGCCCTCGGCCTCGTCGCGACCATGGTGGGAGCGCTGGCGACGGAAGCCATCGTGCGCCCGGGCCAGCAGGACTGGCTCGTGCGGATCGCCTTGCGGCTGCTCGCGGTGGGCGTCTTCGCCACCCTTTGGTCCATTCGCCGCTACGGCCTTCCGCGCGCCGTGGCACGCGTTCTACCCGCGAAGCTGACGCCCGTCACGGGCCTGTAACGGACACTTTCGGCCGTCCTGAACCCGTCAAGCGTCTCCCTCGCCGGGGCAGGCGATGTCGAAATGATACACGTCGGCCCCTTCCGAACCCTCGGGGACACGGAAGCGAAACGTGCGAACGGTGTCCCGTGCGACGATGGGGTTGGTCCCCTCGCTCAATCGCACCATCAGGCCGCGACCCGCGGGTACGTCGAAGCGGCGCGCGTGGCGTGCGCTGACCATGCCCTGGGCCCGCCAACGGCTGGGTGAGGGGTCGAGGTCGGCCGTGTACACGTAGAGGGCGCAGGACCCGACGGTCCGGTATCCAACGTTGAGCGTGCCGTCGTTCGACAGCTGCAGATGGGAGCCATTGGCGCGCTCCCCATGCGCAGCCGTATCGGACGGGAACGTAGCGAGGAACCACGCGAGAAAGAGCGCAGTGAGTCGCGTCATGTTCACCTCCAGTTTGGTGAGACCGTATGATGACACTCTCACGCTGTGTTGCAAGTCTGTCACGAAGCCTTGCGGGTCACAGGTCGCGCGAGGTGGGGGCTTCACCTACATCTGGAGGGGAGCCGCGAGGCCTGCCGGAGTTGCCGCCCGACGATCGCGTCGCGCCGCGACCGCCGGGGTGACCTCAGGCGTGCACCGGCTCCGTGGTCGTCGGCTCCGGATCCGCGCTCGGGTCGGGCGGCGGCGGCACCTGCGACTCGCGCACGGCCTCCTCGGCACGGGCCAGGGCGAGAAGCTCCGCGAAGCTGGCGCGCACGTCCTGAACGAGCAGATGGAGCTCCGGGAGCTGGGTCCAATCGGCGTCGAAGCCCCAGAACATGCCGCCCGCGTAGCTCAGAAGGGCGATGCCGAGGGCCTGGTTCTCGTAGAGCGGAACCAGCGGGTAGATGGCCTCCATCGGCGCCCCCAGGAGCCCGAGGGAGAAGGGCGGCCCCGGGACGTTGGTGACGACGAGGTTGTAGCTCCGCTGCCGCGTGGCGAGCTTCATCAGCTCGACGGCGAGCCCCGTCGAGGCGAAGTCCGCGACGTCCTCGAAGACCGCCGTCACCTCGGCGTTCTGCGACTGGGTCTTCGCGTAGCGCGTCTCGGCCATCACCCGCTCGTAGCGGGCGCGGGGGTCGGCGACGTCGAGGGGCAGCTTCGCCAGGAGCAAGGCGACGCTGTTGCCCGTGCCCGCGCCGGGCTTCTTCCCGTGGGCCTTGCCGCGCGTGTTCACGGGCACGAGCGCCCGGACGTCGTGCAGGGCATCCGCGAGCACGCCCTGGCGCTCGAAGGTGCGGCGGAGCGCGCCCGCCGTGGTCGCCAGCACCACGTCGTTGATGGTCCCGCCGAGCGCGTTCTTCACCTTCTTCATGGCGCCGAGCTCGATGCGGCAGCCATCGAAGCGCCGGTGCGGGCTGACCCCGTCCGGGTTCAGGGGGGTCCGGTCGGCCGGCGTGGCCCCGGCGCTCAGGGTCCGAACGGCGCCGGTCATGAGCTTCCGGGCCGCCCCGAGGTGCGGGCGCGGGTCCCGGGCCACGGTGGCGAGGTCCCGCCCCAGGCGCCGCCAGCCCCGGCCGCGATGGCGGAGCTCGGCCTCGAGGAGCGCGCGCGGCGTCGGCGCGGGCCGCGGCGTCCACGGCGCGTCGTTCGCCTTGCTGTTCCCCATGAGGAGGGTCGCGAGGATCGAGGCCCCGGCCACCCCATCGGCAAGGCAATGGTGGGCCTTCAGCACCATCGCGAAGCGGTCGCCGCTCAGCCCCTCGACGATCCAGAGCTCCCAGAGCGGGCGCGTGGGGTCGAGGCGTTGGCTGAAGATGCGCCCGGCGAGGCGCTTGAGCTGGCGCTCGTCACCAGGGCGGGGGAGCGCCGTGTGCCGCACGTGGTAGTCGAGGTGAAAGGCCTCGTCGTCGATCCAATAGGGCTGCCCGAAGAGGGGGGCGTGCATCAGGCGCTGGCGGTAGCGCGGGACGCGATCGAGGGCGGCGCCGACGTATTCCTTGAGGCGGGCGAAGTCGACGCCGCCGTGCGGCTCGCGGAGCGGGCCCATGCCGAACACGGCGAGCGCACCGATCTGAAGGTGCGACCCCGGCGTCTCGATGCCCAGAAAGGACGCGTCGAGAGCGGAGAGTCGCTCGAAGGAGGGCGTGGCGGTCATGGCGGTCTCCGGGAACGCGGGGGGTCGCCCCCGTTTTCAGCAAGAAAGACGCCACGCTGCGCGGCCCGCGAAGGGCGCAAGTCCCCGGTCGCGGGGCGCAGGGTCTGCGCAACGGGGCCTCTTCGCGCAGGCTCTGCCGGCCGCCGGGCGAGCGCGAGCGCACGGCCCGGCGGCCCCTCGCCGTGACGGCCGCCCTTTCCGCGCTAGCGTGCGCCGCCGCGAGCGTTCCACGAACGGGGACGCGCCGTGCTTCATGGTGTTCCAAGGAGCGCTACCCCTGGGGACGGAATCCGTTAGGGAAGTGACGCCGGCACGGGAGCCCTCAGGCACAGCCTGCTCAAAGGACTTTTCTGTCACTCGCGAAAAACGAAGAATTTCAGACCCTTGTCCAACGGCATGAAGTTTGATTGGAAGGGTCGCGGCGCTCGCGCCAACGAACGACGCCCGGAAGCGGAGCATGTTGGAGGATCGAATGACGAAGCGAATTAGCTTGATGGCCCTCGCGGGCGTGCTCGCCGCATGCGGCGGCAACGGCAATGGAGACGGCGACGCCGGCACCGACGGCATGATCACGCTCGATGCCGACGTGGACATGGGCATGGGCGGCGGTGACGAGGACATGGGCGGCGGTGGCGGCGACCCCGACATGTTCACGGGCACCTGCTTCGACGAGGGCTTCGGCGTGCCGTGCACCACGGCCATGGGCTGCCGCGTCGGCACCTGTCAGCCCCCGCTCCAGTTCAACGACATCGGCGGCGCGGCGGATCCCGTCGCCGACCTCCCCGACGGCAGCGACACCATCCCGGGCAGCGTGCTCTACGAGGGCGGCTTCTGCACCATCGACACGCTCACCGAGGGCACCCCGGACTGCCTCGACAACGCCGGCATCTGCGGCGACTGCATGACGTGCATCAACGCCTTCGGCGGCGGCACCTGTTACCTCAACTGCGATCCCGAGGCGCCGGGCAACGACATCTGCCCGACGGCCTGGGACTGCGTGCCCCTCAACAACGGCGGCGGCATCTGCTTCGACGGCTGCGCGACGGACGTCGACTGCTGGGGCAACGCCGTCATCCGCGAGGAGACGAACGGCATCCCGGGCATCCAGACCGGCGCCGACTGCGAGGCCGTCCCGAGCCCCTGCGGCTTCGCCGGGCCCGACCAGCTCCGCTTCGTCACCACGGCCATGCCGACCTGCAACACGGAGACCTTCGAGTGCGAGGTCATGGGCAGCCCGGACGCCGAGGCCGGTGACCCCTGCCGCGGCACCGTCGAGTGCGAGACCGGCGGCCAGTGCGAGCAGGAGTCGGACGTCTTCAACCTCCCCGACGGCGACGTGATCCTCTGGGAGGGCGGCTACTGCTTCGGCCCCCAGTGCACGAGCGACGCGGACTGCGCCGGTGACGGCGTCTGCGGCGGCGGCCGCAGCGAGATCTGGACCGGCTTCGAGGACACCTGCCTCGTCGGCTGCGACCTGACCGTCGGCGTCGACGCGGGCGATCCCTCCACGTGGCTCACGGGCCGCGGCGGCTGCGACGAGGGCTACTTCTGCGTGTCGAACGCGGACGGCGCGAGCCCCGAGGAGGGCGTCTGCTTCCCGGACCGCGTCGATCCCTTCAGCGCCAACGGCGCCTTCATCCAGGCCTTCGGCTCGGGCCCGACCGAGGCGAACATCGGCGCGCCCTGCACCGAGAACAACGAGTGCTTCAACCCCTTCGGCTTCGGTCGCTGCCTGGTCGGCTTCAACGGCCGGGACGGGTACTGCACCGTCGACGAGGC
>JBCDGX010000211.1:0-8814 GCA_038750805.1 Myxococcota bacterium | reverse complement strand
CGGTCTTCGTCATCAAGCGCTCGCTGAGCCCGGGCTACGCCGGCATCAAGAACCCGCTCTTCGAGCGGGACAACGCGATGATGCTCTTCGGGGACGCGAAGAAGATGGTCCAGGAGACGCTCAAGGAGCTCCGCGAGCTCTGAGGCCTCCGGGCGTCTTCCGCCCGCTCAGAGCGTGCTGACCCGAAGCTCCTTCACGCCGAGGCGGAGCTGCTGGGTCTGCGGGCGCCGCTCGACGATGCGGGCGGCGCCGAGCACGCGGAGGTCCGCGATCTGCTTCCGCGCGCGGAAGATGTCCACGTTCAGCTTCGCCCGGCTGATGTTCAGCTCCTCGGTGAGCCGGTCCGCGTAGACCCAGCCCTGCTCCTCCTGGCTGAGACCGCGCTCCTGGTCCGAGATGCGCGCGCGGGCGAGCACGAGGAGCAGGTAGTGGAAGGCGCGCGCCGGCAGGGTCGAACGCTCGAGGCCGACCTCGGCCGTGACCTCGACGAACTCCTCGTCCTTGCTGTGCCGGATCTCGAGGCAGAGGGCCTCGATGGAGCGGGCGATGCGGTCGCGGTCCTCGACCGTGCTCGCGGACGCGCGGCGGGCTGGCGGCGGCAGCTCGAGCACCCAGCGCACGCCCTCGACGTCGATCTCGTCGTGATCGTCCACGTCGAAGGTCTCGCCGTCGGCGCTGCGCTCGGCGACCCAGGCCCCGTCGAGCCCCGTCACGATCACGAGCGGGATCTCGTCGTCGGGGAGCACGAGCAGATCCTCGCTTCCGGTCACCATGTCGACGTCCGGCGCCGCGTCCGACGCCGGCTCTGCGTTCACCAGCGGGCGCGCCCGCGGCGCGGGGCGCGCGTCGTCGACCAAACGCCACCGGGGAGCGTCGGACGCGCCGCCGAAGGCGAGCTCGGCGCCCAGCGTGAGCTGCGTGACCTTGCCGCGCTCGAGCAGACGCCCGTCGAGGAAGGTGCCGTTCGTGGACCCCAGGTCCCGAACCCACCAGCGGCTGTCCCGGAAGTAGACCGAGGCATGCTCGGCGGACACGTGCTCGTCGATCAGCTGGAGGGTACAGCCCTGGGAGCGCCCGATGAGGAACCGGGTCCCGATGGTCCGGCGGCGGTCGCCGCCAAGCTCGTGCAGAACGCCCACCGCGCGATGATGTGCGCTCCCGACGCGCACCCCCATTACCGGGCATATCATGGGTGCGGAACATCGAATACCCTTCATGCCCGTGCCTCATGAGGGTCCGCCGACCCGTGCCCCCAGCCGCTGGGACGATTCCGAGTCGCCGGGCACGGTCACTCCTGCGAGCGGGCTTCACCGCCAGCCCTCGGGAATGACCGGTCGACCCCGGCGCACGCCGCTGCCGCCGAGGTACGTGGACCTCGGTCACCTCGCGCGCGGCGGGAGCAGCGAGATTCGCCGCGTCCGCGACACGCTCTTCGAGCGCGACGTGGCCATGAAGATCCTCAGCTGGCGTCACGCGGAGATCGACGGTCCCCGGCGACGCCGCTTCCATCACGAGGCGCGCATCACGGCCTCCCTGGAGCACCCCGGGGTGGTCCCGATCTTCGACCGCGGCACGCTCGGCGACGGCCGGCCCTGGTTCACGATGAAGGAGATCCGCGGGCGCACGCTCGGCGAGATGATCCGTGGCCTGCACGCGCGGCCGATGCCCCTTCGGGACGCCAGCGTCGAGGGGTGGACCTTTCGGCGCCTCGTCGACGCGCTCGCTCGGACCGCAGAGGCCGTCGGCTACGCCCATCGCAAGGGCATCGTGCATCGTGACCTGAAGCCGCAGAACGTGATGCTCGGCGCCTTCGGTGAGGTGCTCGTGGTCGACTGGGGCATCGCCCTCGAGGTCGACGAGCCACCCCTCGATGGCCCGGCGGCCGCGGACGCGCTGCGCCTGGACGACGTCGGCGGGTCGGCGCTCACCGAGGACGGCGACCTCGTGGGGACGATCGCCTACATGGCGCCGGAGCAGGCGCGCGGGGAGCGGGAGGCGCTCGGCCCCACGGCGGACGTCTACGCGCTCGGCCTCGTGCTCTACGAGCTCCTCGCCGGGCAGCGGGCCTTCCCCGGGTCTCCCTCGGAGGTCTGGTCGAAGAAGGCGCGGGGGGTCCCTCCTCCGCGCGAGCTCGGCGACGGGGCGGCGCCGCCGGCGGCGCTCGTCGACCTCGTCACCGCCGCCACGCTCTCGGACCCCGCGGAACGCCTCGCCGACGGCGCCGCCTTCGCCATGGAGCTTCGCCGCTGGCTCGACGGCGAGGATGCGCGGGCCCGGGCCCGGGAGCTCGTGGCGCAGGCGGCGCGGCGGGAGCAGGACCTCGAGGAGCTGCACGGACGCGAGCAGGAGCGACGCCGGGTGGCGCGAAAGCTGCTGGCCCAGCTGCGCGACCCGGACCCGGAGTCGAAGAAGCTCCCCGCGTGGCGGATCGAAGACGAGGCGGACGAGCTCGCCGCGCGCATTCGCGCAGGCGAGGGCGAGGTCATCGAGCTCCTCCGAGCGGCGCTTCGGCACGATCCCGAGATCCGCGAAGGGCACGCAAGGCTCGCGAGCCTCTACGCGCGGGCGCTCGAGCGCGAGACCCATGCGACACCGGAGCGGCAGGAGGAGCTCACGCAACGCCTCGCGCGACACGACGACGGGCGCCACGAGGTGCTGGTCGAGGGCGCGGGCACCCTCACCGTATCGACGGAACCGGAAGGCGCCGACGTGACCGTGCTGCGCTACGAGGAGGTGGACCGGCGCCTCGTGCCGCGGCCCTTCCGCCACCTCGGCCGAACGCCGGTCGTGAGCGCGCGCCTCCCGGCGGGGTCCTACCTCCTCCTCCTCGACCGGCCGGGACACGAGCTCGTGCGCTACCCGGTCCGGATCGCCCGCGGGCGCCATGCGTCGCTCCTGCCTCCGGGCGCGGCGCATCCGCGGCCGGTGTTCTTACCCCCCGCGGGCACGCTCCCCGGCGATGAGATCTACGTCGCGGGGGGCTGGACGACCTTCGGCGGCGACCCGGACGCCATCGAACCGCTCGCCCGGTACCACGGGTGGCTCGATGCCTTCGTCATTCAGCGCGATCCGGTCACGGTCGCGGCCTACGCTCATTACCTCCAGAGCCTCCTCGACGGCGGCGACGTGGACGCCTGCGAGGCCGCGCTCCCGCGCTGGACCGACGAGGCGCGCCTCTTCGGGATCCGCGAGGGGCGCGTCGAGATCCTCGCGCCCCCGCTCAAGCCGAGCAACACGAGCTCACCCGTCCGCTGGGTGAGCGCGCACCAGGCAGAGCTCTACGCGCGGTGGAAGCGACAGCGCGAGGGCCTCCCCTGGCGGCTCCCCACGGAGCGGGAATGGGAGAAGGCCGCCCGCGGTGCGGACGAGCGGCCCTTTCCTTGGGGGTTCTTCCCCGAGGTGACCTGGGCCGTCACGGCCGCGAGCGGCACGGGCATGGAGGCGGCCAGCGTCGACGACGAGCGACGCGACGTCAGCCCCTACGGGATGCGTCACGTCGTCGGTAACGTGCGCAACTGGTGCAGCGACGGCTGGTCCTTCGACGGCGTGCACACGCCGGCGGCGGGCTCTCCCTACGCGCGCTGGCGCATCGTCCGGGGCGGCGCGTTCATGTCGAACGTGCGCCTCGATCGCATCGCCGGGCGTTGGGCCCTGCCCCCCGAGCGTCAGGAGAAGACCGTCGGCTTTCGCCTCGCGCGCAGCCTGCCTACGGAGTCCTAGCGAGCTACTGGCGCGCTCAGAGCCGCTCGATCTCGATGTCGTCGACGCCGATGCGGAGCTGCTGCGTCGGCGGGCGCCGCTGGATAATGCGCGCCGCGTCGCCGATGCCGAGGGCCTCGAACTGCTTGCGCGCCCGGAAGATATCGACGTTCAGCTTCGCCCGCGAGATGCCGAGACCCTTCGCGAGCTCCTCCGCGTAGACCCAGCCCTGCTCCTCCCGGGAGAGGTCCGGGCGCTCGGCGTCCGCGAGGCGCGCGCGGGCCAGCACGAGGATCATGTAGTGGAAGGCACGCTCGTCGAGCACCTGCTCCTCGGGCCCGAGGTAGGCGGTGATGCGCACGAACTCCTCGTCCCGGCTGTGCTCGCAGCGGAGCCGCACTGCCGCGACGCTGCGGAGCCGGGTGGTGGTCAGGTCCACGGTCGTGCCCGGCTCGTCGACATGCGCGTCGATGGGCGGGAGCTCGAGGGTCCAGGCCTCGTCGCCGACCTGCACGCTCATCTGGTCGAGGGCGTTGAAGACCTCGTCGTTCTCCGCGACCTCGGCCACCCAGAGGCCGTTGTCGCGGTAGACCGTCAGCGAGGGCTCGTCGGGGCTGGGTACGGCGAGCATGGACGAGGCGCCGTCCGCCTCGATGACGCGACCGCCCTGCACCGCGCGAGGCCCTGGCGCGCGGTCGTCCGCGAGGACCCAGCGGGTACCGTTGCGCGTTCCGAAGCCGAGCCGGTCGCCCACGCGGAGCGCTGCGGCGTGGCCCGGGCGGACGCGCTCTTCGTTCAGCGTCGTGCCGTTGGTGCTCGCGAGGTCCCGCACCCACCATGCGCCGTTCCGGTGGTAGATGGATGCGTGCTCACCGGAAACCCGAGGGTCGTCCAGGCGCAGCACGCAGGCTTCCGAGCGCCCCACGAGATTGCGAGTCCCCAGCGTGAGGCGCCGACCGGCTTCTTCTCGAAGCGTTCCCACGAGTCTAGCTCAACCTATCCGTCAGCCCCCCGGCGGACCCTAGCGTATATGAACGAATCCCGGGAGATCTAGCGTTTCGAGAATCAGCGGCGCGACCATGCTGATCGAGCCCTGACCGCCGACCAGGAGGCCGAGGGGACGGCAAGTGGCGGGGTCGAGGACGAGCGCGCCGCTGTCCCCCGGGCGGCTGAAGGCGCCCTTGGCCCCTTCGACCACCACGAGCCCTTCGAAGCGCGCGCTGCCGTAGGGCAGGTCCACCCAGACGTCGTGGCGCAACGCGACGACCCGGCCCTCGCGGAGGCCACCCCGCCCACACATCGCCACCGCGAGCCCAAGCTCCGGGGTGAAGGGCTCTTCGAGCCGCGGGACGCCGAGGCCCGGGATCGCCGCGTCGAAGGGCACGCCTTCACCCAGGCGAAACGCTCCGACGTCGTGCGTGTTCGCCCCCCCCGCGAAGTCGAGGGGGGAGGCGGCGACCAGCGAGCCCACTCGGCGTGACGACCCGTCGAGGATCGCGGCCCCCGGCACACCTGGGCCCGCCCCCGTGAGCACGTGCGCGCAGCTGAGCCCGTAGGCCACGCCGCCGCGCTCGAGGATCGCGCCGAGCGTGCCACCCGGCGCGCCTCCGCGGCGCACGGCCGCACCTGGACGGAGCGAAGGGACCATGGGTCGAAGAAGAGCCCTTTCGCGCCTTCGACTCAATCGCGACCACGTTGCTAGGCTCTTGCGCGGTGAAGGACGGCTCCGACGGCGCGAAGCCCCGGACGATCGCCGAGACGCTGGCAGAGCGGGGAGGACGGGCGGCGGTGGTCACGGGCGAGCGCACGACCCTTCCCGAACGCTACCGCGACCTCGGGCGCCTGGCGGTGGGAGGCTCCGGGCAGGTGCGGCTCGTCCGGGACCTCCGGGTCGAGCGTGACGTGGTCATGAAGATCCTCGCCTTCGAGCACCTCGAGCCGACGGGCGCCACCTATCGCCGCTTCGTGCACGAGGCGCGCGTGACGGCCGCCCTCGAGCATCCGGGGGTCGTGCCGGTGCACGACCAGGGCATGCTCGCAGATGGCCGCCCCTGGTTCACCATGAAGCGGGTCCGGGGCCGGACCTTCGGCGAGCTCATCGAGGGACTTCACGCCGACGAGGGCGACTTTGGGGCCGGGCTCCGGGACGTCGTGGAGGCCCTCGCGCGCGCTGCGGAGACCGTCGGGTACGCCCATAGTGAGGGCGTCACGCACCGCGACCTCAAGCCCTCGAACCTCATGGTCGGCGCCTTCGGGCAGGTCTACGTGATGGACTGGGGCATCGCGCGCATCGCCGGTGAGGAGCCCCTCGAAGGCGCGCTCTCGGGCATCCAGGAGCTCCGGGAGACCGGCGAGGTCCTCGTCACGCACGTGGGCGCGGTCTGCGGAACGCTGCCTTACATGGCGCCGGAGCAGGCACGCGGCGCGACGCGCGAGGTGGGTCCGGCGACGGACGTATGGGCGCTTGGCGCCATCCTCTTCGAGGTGCTCGCCGGCGAGCGCCTGCATCGCGGTCGGCACGAGAACATGTGGACGGCGGTCGCCCGCGGAGAGGCCCGAGCGCTCCCCGCGCGGCCGGCCATTCCCTCCGCGCTGCGCGAGCTGGTGGACGAAGCGCTTCGTATCGAAGGGCGGCTTCGAGACGGCTCGACCTTCGCCGCTCGGCTGCGGACGTGGCTCGCGGGGGAAGCACGACGCGACCGTGCGCGGGAGGTGCTTCGCAGCGCCGACACCACCGAGGCACGTCTGGGAGTCCTGCGTTCGGAGCTCGAGGTCCTCGACGGCGAGGCCGACCGCCTCCGCGCCGACGTGCAGGACTCCGACCCCGACGAGCGAAAGCGACCCGTCTGGCGCGCGGAGGATGCCGCCGACGCGAAGCGGGAGGAGGTCGCCGAGCTGGAGAGCGCCCTGCTCGAGCTGCTGCGCACCGCGCTGCAACACGACTCGGAGAGCCGGGAAGCCCACGCCCGGATCGCGGAGGCCGCACGCCGGCAGATGGTGGAAGCGGAGAGACGGGCGCGCGGGGACGAGGCGCGCCGGTGGGAGCGGCTCCTGCGCGCGCACGATGACGGCACCCACGCAGCGTTCCTCTCGGGCCTGGGCCGCCTCTCGCTCGTGACGGAACCGCCCGACGCCCGCGCCACCGTGAAGCGGTACCGGGAGGTGGATCGCTACCTCGTCGCCGAAACGGTGGCGGAGCTCCGCGCCCCGCTCGTCGAGCACGCGCTGCCCGCCGGCAGCTACCTGCTGGTCATCGAGGCGGAAGGGCATCACCCCGTCCGCTATCCGGTTCGGATCGAGCGCGCGGCCCACGCCCGACGGGTGCCCCCGGAGGCGGAGGAGAGCGAGCCGCTGCGTCTTCTGCCGCGGGGCTCGCTTCTGCCGGGGGAGATCTACGTCCCCTCCGGCTGGACGGTGGTCGGCGCCCCGAGCGCGAGCGACGGCGCCTTCGCGCGCTCCCGGATCTGGCTCGAGGGCTTCGTGGTGGCCGCGAACCCGGTGACCGTCGAGGCCTACGCCGCGTGGATCGACGCGCTCCTCGGCCGCGGGCTCGACGCCGAAGCGGAGCTACCCGAGGACGTCCCCTCACCTCCCGTCGTGATCGAGGCGGGGCGCGCGCGGATCCAGGGCTTCGCCCTCGTCGACGACGCGACCATGGCGCGCTGCCCGGTGCGGGGCGTGTCCTTCGAAAAGGCCGAGCGCTTCGCCCGGGCACGAGCAGACGCGACGGGGCTCCGCTACAGGCTGCTCCAGGAGACCGAGTGGGAGAAGGCCGCCCGCGGCGCGGACGAGCGGCGCTACCCCTGGGGCCGCATGGCCAACGCGAGCTGGCCCACGGGCACCGACGACCCTCCGAACGTTCGTCCGGTGGGCTCTCCGACCCGGGACATCGGCCCCTTCGGGCTCCGTCACGCGGCGGGGAACCTCCGCGAATGGACCGCCAGCCCCTTTCGCATGCGTCCGGAGCTCGACGCACGCGGCGAGGTGATCGACCACGTGCCGACGAGCGAGGACCATTGGCGGGTCATCCGGGGTGGCTGGTACGGAGGACGGCTCCGGGACGAGAGCCTGAGCCAGCGCTTCGCGGCGGACCCGACGCGAGGCTCGACCGTCGTTAGCCTCCGTCTGGCACGCGACCTTTGACGCCCGGTGGTTGCGGCTAGCGGCGGCTCCCCCGAAGCACGAGCGTGGCGACGGCGTTCGCGCGCGCGGTCTCGGGCCGCAGCGGCAGCGGGAGGTAGCGGAGCGCCAGGAAGTCCTCGACCTGGTCGACCGCGTGCGGGCTTCCGAGCCAGCCGTCCTGACCGCCGAGGATCACCACGTGATTGGCATCGAGGTCCGAGAGGTCCGAGACGAAGCGCGCCTGGGCCCCGAAGCTCGTCACGTGCTCGCCCTCGACGGGCTCGTGGGCGCTCTTCCACACCGTCTCCACGGCCCCGGGAACGGGCGCGTCCACGAAGCGATAGCTGCGCCCGACGATGGGCAGCGCCGCGAAGGGATGCTGGATGCGAAGCCGGTGAAGGTCGCCCCATACCGCGTTCGCGTCCGGGCTCTCGGCGGCCTCCCGGAGCGCCGGCCGCAACCAGCGTCGAAGGGCCGCGTCGTCGCCCTGCACGCTCGCCTCGCGGAGCGCCGCCGCGAGGCGCGCCCGCGTCCCGAACGCGCCCACCAGCGCCGAGGGCGGATCGCCGTCGAGGCGCTCGCGCCACCAGGCCTCCGCGAGGGGCTTGTAGGCGAGCTCGAAGGCCACGGCCCCGCGCGAGTCGACGTCGTAGCGGCCGTCCCAGGCCCGTAGCTCTTCGACGAGCGCTGCCGGCGCCTCCGGGAGGAGCGCCGCGGCCTCGACCATCGCGTCGCGGAGGTCCGCCGAGCTCGAGCTGAAGGTGTCCCCGTGCACGTCGCGCACGGCGTCGAGATCCCACCCGGCGTCGCGGGCCCCGAGCAGCTCGTCGAGGCGGCCGATGCGCTGGTCGGGGGAGAAGAAGAACCCGACGGGCACCTCGCCGCCCCTCGTCGGGAGGTTGTTCGCCGAGGCGAGGTAGCCGGCCGCGGGGTTCAACGCGAAGGGAAGCTCGGGGGCCGTACGGATCCGCCCCCAGGTCGCGTCCTCCGCGG
>JBCDGX010000210.1:0-8819 GCA_038750805.1 Myxococcota bacterium | reverse complement strand
TCCTGCTCGAGGTGGACCCGACGAAGCAGGGCGAGGACGCCTTCCGGACGCTCCTCGACACCGACGCGGCGCACGTGCTGAGCGTGGCCCTCGACGAGGGGAACGCCCTCTACGCCGGCACGAGCGAGGACGCGCTCGTCTATCGGGTGGAGACGGACCGGGAGCCCTCCGTCGCGGTCGTGCACGACTTCCCGGGCAACGAGATCACCGCCCTCGCGGCGCGGAACGGCGTGCTCGCCGTGGCCGCGAACGACCTGCCCGCGCCGCGACCGACGCCGGCGAAGACCAAGGGGCGCAACGCCGCGAGCCCGCGCCCTCGGCCGGGCAAGGGGCGGCTCTATCGCGTCGACGGAGACGGGCGCGTCGAGCGCGTCTTCGCGAACGACGAGGGCCATTTCGCGGCGCTGGCCATCGACGCGGAGGGTGCGATCTACGTCGGCGAGGCGAAGGAGGGTCGCGTGTTCCGCGTGAACCCGGACCGCACGCACGCCACCTGGCTCGACCTCGACGAGCGTCAGGTGCTCGCGCTCGCCATGGACGGGCGCGAGCTGGTGCTGGCCACCGGCGACGCCGGGGCGCTCTACCGCGTCGCCCAGGGCCGCGGCGACGCCGGCCGCTGGACGAGCAAGGCCCTCGACGCCCGCTTCCGCTCACGCTGGGGACGCCTCGCCTGGCGCAGTGAGGGACGCCTCGAGCTCCGTACCCGGAGCGGCAACCGCGAGGAGCCGGACGAGAGCTGGAGCGCGTGGTCGGCGCCGCTCCGCGAACCCGGGCCCATCCGCTCTCCCGCCGCACGCTATCTCCAGGTCGAGGCGCGGCTGCTCGCCCCCGACGCGGAGCTGCGCGCCCTCGAGGCGTACTACCTGCCCCGGAACCAGCGCCCCACCGTTCGTTCGGTCGGGCTCAAGGCCCCGGCGAAGAAGGCCGGGCGGGGCCTCCCGGCGCCGAGCCGCAACTACCCGCTGAGCTGGAGCGTCGCGAACGCCGACGGGGACACCGTGCGCTACCGCCTGCGCTTCCGTAGCGAGGGCCAGGCGACCTGGCGGGACATGCTGCCGGAGGAGCGCGAGCTCACCGAGACGAGCTTCACCTGGGACACGCGGGGCGTGCCCGACGGCTGGTACGTCGTCGAGGTGGAGGCCTCGGACGAGCTGGCGAACCCGGCGTCGCTCGCGCTCCGTTCGACGCGCGAGAGCGAGCCGATCCTCGTCGACAACCACGCGCCAGCAGTCGAAGGGCTCGCGCTCCGGGGCCGGGAGGTTCGCGGCCGCGCCGTCGACTCCCTCGGACCCATCCGGCGCCTCGAGCAGGCCATCGACGGGGGCCCCTTCCGCCCCCTCCAGCCGGACGACGGGCTCCTCGACGAGGCCCGCGAAGAGCTGAAGGTGGATCTCTCGGGGCTCAGCGCCGGCCCCCATCTCGTCGCCGTCCGCGCCACGGACGCGGGCGGGAACGCCGCCACGGCCGAGCTCGAGGTCGTGCTCCGCTGAGTCCGCCCCCGATGGGGTGAACCGCGCTCAGCGCCGGCGGGCCGCTTGGGCGCTGGCAGCCCGCCGTGCTACGTCCCTGTCACTTTCGGACAGCGCGGCTGGGGTCGCGACGCCGAGGAGGACTGCATGAGCTTCGAAAAGCTGGCTTGGACGATGATCGTCGCCCTGGGGATGGTGACGGGCTGCGGAGACGACGCCGACGACGGCAGCATGGCCGACGACATGGGCGGCATCGGCATCGACATGGGCGCCGACACCGACGGCGGCGCGGGCGACGACATGGGCGCGATGGCGCCCGCCGTGCCCGAGAGCTGCACGGACGACGGCAGCTGCGCCTACGTGCTCGACCTCCTCGAGGTCCCCGCGGAAATGGCGGGCCGCATCGCGGGCTTCGACGTGGACGGCACGTCGGAGACGATCTGCGAGTTCGACGACTTCGAGGGTGGCGTCGACAACAACTTCTCCGAGATCGCGCCGCTCCTCGGCGCCTTCCCCCCGATGATCCCCATCAAAATGCTCCTCTCGGACGCGATCGTGAACGGCACGGCGCTCGTCGTCGTCGGGCTCGAGGGCGCCGACGGCGCCACGCCGGAGCTCAGCGTCTTCTCGGGCGTCGCTCCCGAGGGCGGCGTGATGACCGGTGAGGACGGCTTCGTCGCGCCGGGCCAGACCTTCGACGTCGAGCCCGCGGTGAGCACGACGGCGTCGCTCGTGGACGGCGTCGTGGACGGCGGCCCGCTCACGGTCGTCGTGAACGTGCCCATCGGCGGCGGCGAACCGGCGGCGATCCAGATCGAGGAGGCGCGCGTGCAGTTCGGCTTCGATGCCGACGGCAACATCACGGGCGGCGTGATCGGCGGCTTCCTCGACCTCTCGGTGCTCCTCGTCATCGTGGCGGAGCTGCTCGAGATCGAGTGCACGGTCGAGGAGATCGAGGCCGGCGATTGCGACAACCCGGCGCTGAACCTCCTCGCCGGTTTCACGGACATCGACACCGACGGCGACACCGCGGAGTGCGAGGCGATCAGCGTCGGCCTCATCTTCACGGGCGTGCCGGCGACGATCGGCGAGACCGTCAGCCCCGGCTGAGCGGCGCCGCTGGGCGACGAGGGCGGGACCGGCATCGCTGGCCCCGCCCTCGACGCGTCCGGGCGCTACCCCACGACGCCGGGACACCGGCTTGATCGCGTGGCGCGGGACCGCGACGATGCGCAGGATGGGCTCCCTGCAGTCGGGGGCGGCCTCCCAGAAGCCGCCGCGAGTGGTTCCCTTCGGGAAGTACTTGCTCCTCGAGCGCCTCGCCGTCGGCGGCATGGCCGAGGTCTTCCTCGGGAAGTCCTTCGGCATCGAGGGCTTCGAGCGGATCCTCGCCATCAAGCGAATCCTCCCGACGATGGCCGAGGACGAGGACTTCATCGAGATGTTCATCGATGAGGCCAAGATCGCGGGGCACCTGAACCACGCGAACATCGTTCCGATCTACGAGCTCGGGAAGATCGGCGAGTCCCACTACATCGCGATGGAATACGTCTGGGGCAAGGACCTGCTCCAGATCATGAACCGGTTCCGGAAGCTCCGGACCAAGATGCCCTTCGCGATGGTGATCTTCATCGCGACGCGCATGTGCGAGGCGCTGGCCTACGCGCACGGCAAGCGCGACCGACGCGGGAACCCGCTCGACCTCGTTCATCGGGACGTCTCGCCGCAGAACATCCTCGTCTCCTACGAGGGGACCGTGAAGCTCATCGACTTCGGCATCGCCAAGGCGGCGTCGCGGACGACGAAGACCCAGGCCGGCGTCCTCAAGGGCAAGTTCGGCTACATGAGCCCCGAGCAGGTCCGGGGCCTCCCCATCGACCACCGCTCGGACCTCTTCGCCGTGGGTACGTGCATGTACGAGATGCTCACGGCCGAGCGGCTCTTCGTCGGCGAGAGCGATTTCTCGACCCTCGAGCGCGTGCGCCACGCGGACGTCCCGCCCCTCGAGGATCTCCGCCCGGACGTCCCGCCGGAGCTCGCGGCGGTGGTCATGAAGGCGCTGACGCGCGAAACGAACGACCGGTACAAGACGGCCGGACAGCTTCAGGAGGCGCTTCAGGAGCTCGCGGCGCAGGAGCGGCCGCCCTTCACGGCCACGAAGCTCGCCGGCTGGATGCAGACGGCCTTCGCCGAGGAGCAGGAGACCGAGAAGCGCCGCCTCGACGGGTACGCGAACGTCGGCCGGGAGTCGGTGGAGGCGGAGGTCGGGGCCGCCGAGCCTCGGCCGCGCCGTCCCTCCTCCGTGCCCCCGCCGCCCTCCTCGGCGCCGCCGCGCGTCCCCTCCCATCCACCGCCGCCCACCGCGGAAGCCCTGGCGGGGCTCTCGGCGCCGCCGCAGGACGAGGAGCTGAGCGGCGACGCGACGATGATCACGGCCTCGCCCTTCGACGAGCTCCTCATGGACGGTCCGGAGGACGACGCGCTCGACGGCGAGCCTACGCAGATCTTCTTCTCGAGCGACGAGCTCGACGATCCACGCGGGGTTGCCGGTCCCATCGTCGGGGGCGGCGGAGCCTTCGAGCCGCCGCCGCCCAGCGTCGAAGCGGAACCGCGCGAGGATCCAGCCGCACCCGCGCCGGTCGAGACGCCCGCGCGAAAGCGGGTGGGCGCGGAGACCATGGATCTCTCGGACGCGCCCACGCCGCTCCCGCTGCCGGCACCGAAGAAGCGGCGCGCCGGCGGCACCCCGTGGGTCCTCGGCGCAGCCGCCGCGATGCTCCTGCTCGCGTTGGGGGTCGGGGCCGCGTTCCTCCTCCTGGGAGGGGACGACGTCGGACGCATCACGGTGGCCACGCGCCCCGACGTGGGTGCCGAGCTTCGCCTCGACGGCGTCGCCGCGGGGACCGTTCGCGGCCGGCTGACGCTCCCGGCGGTGCCGGCCGGGACGCACGTGCTCGAGGTCGAGGCACCGGGCTTTCAGCTGCAGCGGAAGGAGGTTCTCGTGCAGCCGGAAGGCGACTCGCAGTTCGAGCTCCTGCTGATCCGCCAGACGCCACCCGTCGCGAGCCCGCCCGTGGTGCAGGAGCCGGTCGTGGACGAGCCCGCGGCGGAGGAGCCCGCGCCGCCCGCCGCGCCGACGACCGAGACGCGCGCCGCCGCGCCCCCCACCATGACGGCGAGGGCCCGCGACGCGACCCCGACGATGAGCGTGGCGTCCGCGCGCCCCCGCATGGCCGCGACGCGCCCGGCGGCGCCCGCGCCTTCCATGAGCGACGCGCGTCCGGCGAGCCGCGAGCGAGGCAACCTGGTGGTCAACTCGATGCCTCTCGCCGAGGTCTTCGTGAACGGCCGGCGCCGCGGCCGCACGCCGGTGCCGCGCCTTCCCGTCCCCGCCGGCCGCCACACCGTCGAGCTCCTCACGAGCGACGGGCGCACGCACACGCAGACCGTCGAGGTCGAGCCGGGCGGGACCGCGCGCGTGATTCACCGCTTCTGAGCGGCTCCCGCGCGGCGTTGCCTCGGCCAATCCCTTCGGGTAGCCGCGCAGCGCTGGCTCGGCCGCCCGCTTCGGGCGGCCGCGCGGCGTTGAATCAGCCGCCTTCTTCGGGCTCGCGCGCCCCCGGCCCCGGCGCGTCACGCGTGCCGACGATGCCGACCTTGAGGCGCTGCATCACGGCGTCGCGCTGCCGGAGCTTGTAGGCCGCGTGGCTCGCATCGCCGACCTCGTTCCGGCGGTCGGTCTCCTGGTCGATCACCTGGAACTCGGTCTGCACGAAGATGACGCGCCCGAGGGCCCAGGCCGAGGGCGGCGCCGCGGTGAGGAGCGAGTCCGGCAGGCGCACGGGGAGGTCCACGACGAAGTGCACGACACGATAGCTCTCGGCCGTGAACACGTTGTCGACGATGCCCTTCCCCTCCTCGTCGCCGAGCTCCACCTCGTTTTGGCCATCGCCCTCGACGGCCAGGCTCAGCTGCAGCCCCGGAAGATGGCGCCGAAGGTGAGGCGAGCCCTCGCAATAGCGCCGGAAGGGGATCAGCGTGTTCGTGCTCTCCTTCGGGATGACGTAGCTGAAGGGGAAGACCTCGCGGGTCAGGAGGTTCAGCACCGGGAACACGTCGTCCACGGTCTCGGTCACGATCCGAAAGCGCAGCTTGTCGTAGATCTTCGCCGCGCTGACCTCCTGCTTGGAGAGCAGCTTCGTGTAGAGCGAGTCCTTGTTCTTCCGCCCGCCGATGAACTCGACGATGGGGAAGCCCCGCCGGAGCGCGCCCCCCACGACGCGATAGACCTTCTGCTCGACGAGGTGGAACACCTCCTCGTTCGACGTCGGGAGCATGAAGAGCAGCTCCCGCGCCTCGAGGTGGTGGATGATGTGCATCACCTTGAGGATCGCGCAGGCGCAGAGCTGGCGATGGCCCTTGCCCGAGGCGAGCTCCACGAGCCCGGCGACGTCCCGCTCGGCCACCGGCCGAGGGATGGGGAAGTCGAACTTCCGCCGCAGGTAGCTCATGGCCGAGCTCTTCACGGCCTCGCAGCGCGCGCGGTCCCCGGGATCCGAGAGGTCGATCTCCTGCGCCCGGAAGAAGCGCTCGATCTCGTTCGGGTCCCCGTAGTTCAGCCGGTGCCAGTCGATGACCGAGCCGCCGCGGAGCAGCATACGGACGCCCTCGAGCTCGGCGAGGGTCAGCCGCGCCAGCTCCTGGAACTCGTCGGGGCGCTCTGCGCTCACGTCAGGAAGCTACGACACCCGGGCCCCGAAGGCAGCCCACGTGCGCGCCGGGCCTCAGCGGGCCGCTTCCGAGGTGGAGGCGTCCGCGCGCGAGCGCGTGGCCTCGGTGCGGCCGAGGCGGAGCGTCCCCATGAAGATGCCGACGGTGACTCCGAGCACGACGAGGTTGCCGACGAACGCGCCGTGGCAGCCAGCGAGGAGCGGGAGTAGAGCGAGGGAAAGGGTACGCATCGGCGTTGGGTCCGGTCGTGTGACGCGGGGTCGTCGGGAAGTGCCCGACGGGACCCTCGAATCGGGAGCCATGCTGGGGCCGCCCGGTCCGGCGGGCCAGTTTCTAACAGAACCCCTACGGCGAGGCCAGCGCTTCCCTGGCCCCCCTCCCCCCTTCCAATCTCCACGAAAAACTTCAGCCATTTCGGGCCTTCGACCGGCCCGCGGGAGGCCTCACGCCTGCTAGGCTGCCCTCGCCGATGACCGATTCGCTCTTCCCCGCGGACCCCACGCCCACGCTTCCGCTCCTGCCGCTCCGCAACTCGGTGCTCTTCCCGGCCTCGGTGGTGCCGGTGAACGTCGGTCGGCCGCGCTCCGTGCGCCTCGTGGAGGAGGTCGTCGGCGAGGGGGCCTCGCGCCCGCTCATCGGCGTGATCGCCCAGAAGAAGCCGGAGACCGAGGACCCGACCTTCGACGACGTGCACGGCTTCGGGACCATCGCCCGCATCCTCAAGGTCATCCGCCTGAGCTCGGGGAACTACTCCGTCGTGCTCCAGGGCGTCTCCCGCATGCGCATCGTCGAGCCCCTCGGCCGGCACCCCTGCATGAAGGCGCGCATCGAGCGCATCCACGAGGCGCCGCTCCACGACGTGGAGCTCGACGCCCTCGCCACGCACCTCCGGGAGCGGGCCCGCGAGCTCGCGGCGCACCTCCCGAACCAGCCCCGAGACGCGAGCGCCATCCTCGACAACGTCGGCGAGGCCGGGGCGCTCGCCGACCTCGTCGCCTCGAACCTGCCCGTGGGCAACGACGCGAAGCAGGACGTGCTCGAGACCCTCGAGCTCCGGTCGCGGCTCCGGAAGGTGCTCGACCTCGTGAACCGCCAGGACGAGGTCTACCGGGTCAAGAAGGAGATCTCGACCATGGTCCAGGAGGAGATGTCGCGCTCCCAGCGCGAGTACCTCCTCCGCCAGCAGCTCCGGCAGATCAAGCGCGAGCTCGGCGAGCCCGAGGACGACGAGGATGAGATCGAGGCGCTGCGGGAGAAGGTCGTGCTCGGCGATCTCCCGAGCGAGGCCGAGAAGGCCGCCAAGAAGCAGCTCGGGCGCATGCGCACGATGAACGCGGCCTCGAGCGAGTTCCACGTCGCCCGCACCTACGTCGAGTGGCTGACCGAGATCCCGTGGAACAAGACCACGGCGGACCGCCTGGACGTGCCCGAGGCGCGACGCGTGCTCGACGAGGACCACCACGGCCTCGACAAGCCGAAGCGGCGCATCCTCGAGTACATCGCGGTCCGGAAGCTCCGGCACTCGGTGCGCGGTCCGATCCTGTGCTTCGTCGGGCCGCCCGGCGTCGGTAAGACCTCGCTGGCGCGCTCCATCGCCCGGGCCACGGGGCGCAGCTTCGTGCGCGTGGCCCTCGGCGGCGTGCAGGACGAAGCGGAGATCCGCGGGCACCGGCGCACCTACGTCGGCGCCTTCCCCGGGCGCATCGTCACCGCGCTGAAGAAGGCCGGGAGCCGCAACCCGGTGATGCTCCTCGACGAGGTCGACAAGCTCGGCTCGGACTATCGCGGCGACCCCGCGAGCGCCCTCCTCGAGGTGCTCGACCCGGAGCAGAACGACACCTTCGGCGACCACTACATCGAGGTCCCCGTGGACCTCTCGAGCTGCATGTTCATCGCCACGGCGAACCGGAAGGACACCATCCCGGGGCCGCTCCTCGACCGCATGGAGGTCATCGACCTCCCCGGCTACACGCAGGAGGAGAAGCGCTCCATCGCGCGGGGCTTCCTGGTGCCGCGCCAGCTCGAGGACCACGGCCTCACGCCCGAGCGCCTCGACGTCACCGACGAGGCCGTCGACCGGCTCATCGGCGAGTACACGAAGGAGGCCGGGGTCCGGCGCCTCGAGCAGCAGGTCGCCGCGCTCTGCCGGAGCGTGGCCGTGCGCCTCGCCGACGGAGAGGACGTGACGCAGCTCGGCACGCCCGAGTGGGTCGAGGAGGTGCTCGGCGCGCCGCGCTTCCGGAAGGAGCCCCTCGACAAGCGGAACCAGGCCGGCGTCTCGACGGGCCTCGCCTGGACCCCCGCGGGCGGCGACGTGCTCCACGTCGAGGCCCGGCGCATGCCCGGCACGGGCAAGCTGGTGATGACCGGTCAGATGGGCGACGTGATGCGCGAGTCCGTGCACGCGGCCTTCACCTACCTGCGCGCCCGCGCCAGCGACTTCGGGCTGCCCGAGGACTTCCTGAAGAAGATCGACGTGCACGTGCACCTGCCCGACGGGGCGGTGCCGAAGGACGGCGCGTCGGCGGGGCTCCCCATCCTCACGGCGATGGCGTCGACCTTCACGCGTCTCCGCGTGCGCTCGGACGTCGCGACGAGCGGCGAGATCACCCTTCGCGG
>JBCDGX010000209.1:0-8823 GCA_038750805.1 Myxococcota bacterium | reverse complement strand
GTTGTTCACGAGCAGGAAGCCCGCGCCGCAAGTGCAGTTGTAGCGACCGAGCTCGTCGTCCGCGCAGCTGTTGCCGGCGAAGCCCTGGAGGCAGAGGCTGCCGTCGAGGGCGCAATCGGGGCGGTCGGCGCAGGTCTCCGAGAGCGTCCCGGCGTTCTCCCGGAGGAAGCCGCTCCCGCAGGTGCAGGTGTAGCGACCGAAGGGCGAGTCCGAGCACGAGTTGCCGACCACCTGCTCGTTGCAAGGGTTGCCCTCGGCGCACTCGTCGATCTCGGTACACGTTTCGCGGATCGTGCCGACGTAATCACCGATGTTCGTGCGCCGGAACCCTCCCGCGCAGCTGCAGATGTACCCGCCCGTGCGGAAGTCGATGCAGGAGTTGGCCGTCGTGTCCTCGAGGCAGGGGTTGCCCTCGGCGCACTCGGGGATCTCCTGGCAGCGCTCCGTGAAGAGGCCGGTCCAGACGTTGTTGTACTGAAGCCGGTAGCCCGCCGTGGCCGAGCAGGAGCAGTTCCAGTAGCCGCTCGAACGTTCGGAGCAGGTGTTCGGGGTGCCGCTCTGAAGGCAGCGGTTGCCCGTGGCGCACTCGTTGATGGGCGGGCAGGCGTTCGTCGACGAGCTGAAGCTCGCGTTGAAGGGACCGAAGCCGCCGTCGCAGTTGTACTGGAGGCTGTAGCCGCCCGAGGACAGACCGGAGCGCCGACAGTTCACGCGGCTCGACCCGCAGCTCGTGTAGCTCGTGGTGGCGCCGCAGGTGACCGGGTTGCACACGCCGGTGGAGCCCGTCCCGGAGGGGCGCCACACGTTGTCCGGGAAGCCCGGGTAGTTGTTGACGATCTCGCCCAGGTTGCTCCGCCCGTCCCCGTCGCTGTCGAGGGATCGGGTCGTCGAGTTCCAGCCGGCGCTCCGGTAGCGGATGCCGAAGGGGTTGAGGCACGGGCTCGTGAGCGAGCCGCAGCCCGTCCCGCCGCCCGCCGTCGTCATGTGGCAGGTCTGGCAGGTTCGGTAGCTCCCCGTGTAGCTCGGGGATCCGAAGCTCGGCAGCGCCGCCGCGGGCGCCGTCGCGAGCGCGACGAAAGCGAAGGCCGCGAGGGCCCCCGCACGCGAAAGGCCCCGGCCGCTCATCGCTCGCCCTCCCGGCGCCGGCGCGCGAAGAGCACCATCAGGAGCGAGACCACCGGCGCCGTAGCGCCCCCGGCTGCGGCGCATCCGCCGCCGCCGCCGTCTCCGCCGCCGCCGGATCCCGCGTCACCGCCGGGCCCCATGTCGACGGGCATGCCGTCCATGCCGCAGGCCGGGTCGGGCACGTTCGTACACGTGTCGGGACCCGAGCAATCGTCGATGGTGCAGGGGTCGCCGTCGTCGCAGAGCGACGCGCAATCGCACATGGTGTCGAGGAAATCGATGCTGCCGTCGCAGTCGTTGTCGACGCCGTCGGCGCAATCCTCGATGCCGCGGGGGTTCGTCGAGGCCTCGAGGTCGTCGCAGTCCTCCCCGAAGCGATCCTCACCGAAGTCGAGGCAATCGCCGTCCCGGTTGTCGTCGACGCCCGTGCCGCAGAAGCCGTCCCCGTCCCGGTCGAGGAGCCGGAAGCACTCGACGTCGAAGATGTCGACGTCCCCGTCGCAGTTGTCGTCGCGGCCGTTGAAGCAGTCCTCGACGATGCGCGGGTTGATGTCGGCGTCGCCGTCGTTGCAATCGCCCTCGGCGCTGTTCTCCCCCGCGTCCAGGTCGAGGCAGTCGCCGTCCCCGTTCACGTCGTTGCCGATGGGGCACCAGCCGTCGCCATCGGCGTCGACGTCGCGGATGCACTGGTCCGCGTTGTCGGCGGTGCCATCCAGGTCGTTGTCCTTGCCGTCGGTGCAGTTCTCGGGCGCGAAGGGGTACACCGTCGGGTCGTCGAAGGCCGTGTCCGCCGGGCCCTCCTGCTCGCCCTCGTCGGAGCAGTCCTGGTCGTCGTTCAGGTCCTGCCCGACGATGCACCAGCCGTCGTTGTCGATGTCGAAGTAGTCCATGCGGCAGACGTCGTCGCCGGCGTCGATGGACCCGTCGCAATCATTGTCGACGCCGTCGATGCAGACCTCGGCCGCGATCGGCGAGATGTCCGGGTCCGCGTCGTCGCAGTCTCCGGTGCCGCCCTCCTCGTTCCGGTCCACGCAATCGCCGTCGCGGTTCCGGTCGAAGCCGCCCTCACCGCCGGTCTCGCCCTGGAGGCAATAGCGGTCGCCGTCCGTGTCGAGGAAGCTCGCGCAATCCGGGTCCTCGAGGCTGATCAGCCCGTCGCAATCCGTGTCGATGGCGTCGTTGCAGACCTCGATGGCGCTCGGCCGAACGACCGGGTCCATGTCGTTGCAATCGCCCGGGCCGACGTCCTCGCCCTCACCGATGCAGTCGCCGTTTCCGTCGAGGTCCGTGCCGAGGGGGCAGAAGCCGTCCGCGTCGCCGTCGAAGAAGCCGGCGCACTCGTCGTCCCGGAAGTCCGCGTTGCCGTCGCAATCGTTGTCGATGCCGTCGGTGCAGACCTCGGTCCCGGCCGAGTTCGCGAGGGGCTCGCGGTCGTCGCAATCGAAGCCCTCGAGGAACTCCTCGGCGCCATCGAGGCAGTCCCCGTCACCGTTGACGTCGGTGCCGATGGGGCAGAAGCCATCCATGTCGTTGTCGACGTCGTTCCGGCAGTCCGGGTCCTCCATGTCCCCGAGCTCGTCGCAATCGTTGTCGATGCCGTCGAAGCAGTTCTCGCCGGCGCCGGGGGAGACCGTGACCCGCGTGTCGTCGCAATCGACGTCGCTCGTGACCTCGCCCGCGTCGATGCAATCCGCGTCGCCGTTGAGGTCGATGCCCATGAGGCAGTAGCCGTCGCCGTCACGGTCGACGACACCCGCGCAGACCGGATCCTCGAGCGTCGCGAGGCCGTTGCAGTCGTCGTCGATGGCGTTCGAGCAGAGCTCCGTCGCCCCGCTGTTCACCGTGTCCCGGGTCTCGTCGCAGTCGAGCTCGCCGTTGTTCTCGCCGGTGGCCGTGCAGTCGCCGCTGCCGTCGAGGTCCTCGCCGAAGCAGCAGAAGCCGTCCATGTCCGGGTCGTCGTCGCCGGGCGTGAAGGACGCGAAGCCCGGGCGCGTCACGCAGGCGTCGACGCCCGGGGCCGGGTCGCCGGAGCGCCAGCCGCCGGTGGGGTCCTGAAGCTCCTGGCCGTTGGTGAAGCCGTCGCCGTCGGAGTCCATCGAGGCGAGCGAGGCGTCCCAGAAGAGCCGGTTGCCGCGGAAGTCGATGCCGAAGGGGTTGAGGCAGGGGGCCGACCCGCCGCCGGACACGCAGCCGGTCCCGCCGTCCGCGTTGTCGTGGCAGGTGATGCAGGGCCGCACGGTGCCGGCGGAGTTGGCGAGCGTGGCCGTCCGCGGGAGGCGGAGCACGTTGGTCTCGAACGCGGCCGCCGGTGCGGGGCGTCCGAGCACGCACGCCACCCCCCACGCGAGCAGCAGCGCCGCTCGGCCCAACCTCAAGTGCATCTCGTGCATCGCCCCTCCCCTTCTCGTGGCTTCACATCGTGATGCGGAAACGCAGGTTGTAGTTCAACGGGCGGTCCGCATCGGGCCGCGAGTCGCTCAGTCGGACGAAGAAGCGGGCGCCTTCGAGGTCCGCCTCATCGATGATCGGACAGCCCGTGCCCGGGTCCGTGGCGCGGTCCGAGCGAAGCGTGCCGGTGACGTCCTCGAGGAAGAGGTCGAAGTCGGCCGCGGCGCGCGCCGGACACATCGCCCCGCTGACCAGCGGGAAAACCTGGAGACGCGCGCCGGGGGGCACGTCGAGCGTGAAGACGTCCGGGTAGTCGCAGCTCACGGCCGAAGGACCGATGTCGCCGGAGATGTCGAGGCCGAAGACGCCGGGCTGCATGGGGATCGGCGCCAGCACCACGAGGTTGGCCTCCTCGCGGTTGTCGTTGGGCTCGTTCATCGTCTCCGAGGCGTTCATCCGGTCGAGGACGAAGCGGCACTCCTCATTGCAGAAGTCCTCGTTCTCGCAGGACTCGCCGTGCTCGGGCGTGCCGTTGCCGCAGACCGGGCGGATCGCGTCGAGGAGGTAGACGCCGCCGGCGCCGGCCGTCTGGTCGTCGATGCCGATGTACCAGCGCCCGGCCCGGTTCGGGATGAAGGCGAAGTGCTCGTCCCGGAAGGCCGTCGTGGTGCCGCCGGGCGCGATCTCGCAGGCGTTCGAGAGCCGGCTGTCGTCGCAGCGCCGGGCGTCGCAATCCGGCTGGAGCAGGTAGAGCACCGGGTTCAGGTCTTCCTGCCCGGTCACCGTGGCGTCCACGGAGAGGTGGAAATGCCAGTACTCGTTGGCCTGCACGTCGAGGGCGAAGAAGCCGTCGCGGCCAGGGCTCGGGGCGCAGGTCGCGGTGTTCGTGCGGTCCTGGAGGCCGCGCGTGTCCACACGGAGCGTCTGGGTCTCGCTGATCACGAAGGCCGAGTCGTCGCCGCAGGTGTCGACGGGCTGGGGGCCCTCGAGGCCCATGTCCTCGGTGCCCCCGTCGGTCGTCCCGCCCATGTCGCCCATGTCGATCACGGTCGTGCCCCCGTCGACGGCCGCGCGGACGGCGTTGAGGGGGTCGTCGTCGACGATGGCGCAGCCGACCATCGCGAGGGGGAGGAGAAGCGAAAGCGTCTTGGGTCGAAGCATGGTCGTCATCCGGGTGGTCGTCCGTGCGATCATCAGAAGCGGTGCGTCGCGCCGACGAAGATGCCGTCGGGGCTCGCGCCCAGCTGGGGGAGCGTCGAAGGCAGGCTGGCCTCGGCGTCGGGGTCGTCCTCGTCGCCGCCGAAGTCGGTCAGGAAGACGAGCACCACCGCGCCGATGGCGAGGGTTCCGCCGATGCCGATGAGGAGGTTCGTGCGGAACTGCGCCGATTCGACCTCCTCGAAGGCCGCCTCCACGTCCTCCTCGTCCTGGGGAAGCGTGCCCCCGGGCCGGTTCAGCGCCATGTCGGCGAGCGCGCGATAGTCGTCGTCCTTCGAGCTCGCGTCGGCACCGGACCAGGCGGCCACGCCGCCCACGGCAAGGGCCGCGCCGGCGGTCACCCAGAAGACGGCAGGGTGGAGCCCGCCGCCCTCGTCCTCCTGCGCGCTGGCCTCGCGGGCGGCGTTCTCCTCCGCGATGCGCTGGCGCTCGGCCTCGAGCTCGGCCTCCCGGCGCTCCTGGTCCTCGCGGCGGGCCTGCTCCTCGGCCTCACGCTCGTCGATGGCGGCCTGGAGTACGCGGATGCGCGCCTCGATCTCCTGCCGCTCGGGCGCGTCGGGGTCGGCGTCCAGGTAGGCCTGGAGCGCCTGGACGGCCTCCTCGTCGCGGCGGAGGCGATCGAGGGTGGCGGCGATGTTGTAGAGGAGCACGGGCCGCGGGCTCAGCTCGTAGGCCTGGCGGAAGAGGCGCAGGGCCTCTTCGTAGTCGCCGTTCACGAACGCTTCGCGCGCGCGCTCGAAGGTCAGCCGGGCCGCCTGGTCGAGAGACTCGTCATAGTTCCTCGTTTGCGGACCCTCGTCCGACTGCGCACCCGCCGGCAAGGAGGTACCGAGCACCGCCGTGGCGAGAGCGACCGTGAGCGTGGCCTGAAACCACCGTCGTGCGAACATCGTGCAGAACCCCCTGAATCCTCAGCCTAAGGGACCGTACCGCATACGGCGGCAAGCCTCGGCTTCCAACCCCCCCGGACACGCCGAGTGCGTTACCTTCGTATGGTAACGCGATACGGAATCTTGTCGTATCTTTCCGTTGGGCTCAAACGTAGACCATGCGCCACGCACTGCACCTATCCGGCTGTTTCCTCGTCGTCGGCGCTCTCTCCGGATGCGGTGACGACGCCCCCATGCTTCGGGACTTCGGTCTGCCGGACGCCGGGGATCCCGCGGACCTGGGTGTGGACGCGGGCATGGACGCGGGGACCGACATCGGCGTCGACATGGGCGATATGGGCCGGGACTTCGGCGCCGGCTGCGATGGGCCGCCGGGCCTCTACCTGGACGAGGCGTGCTCGATCCTCGCCCCCGGGGTGCGGGCCTACGAGCCGACCTATTGGCTCTGGTCGGACGGCACGGGCAAGGAGCGCTACGTCCTCATTCCGGAGGGGTCCACGATCGACACCACCAACCCGGACGAGTGGATCTACCCGCTCGGGACGACGTTCTGGAAGACCTTCCTCGTCGGGGAGCAGCGGGTCGAGACGCGCATCTACCGTAAGGACCGCGAGGGCGTCGGCGTCGCGCGCTGGGTGGCCGAGACCTACGCCTGGGACGGGGCGGGGACCTCCGCCTCCCTGGTCCTCGACGGCCGCGAGGACACCCTCGGCACGGACCACGACATCCCGACGCCCGCGCAATGCGTGCAGTGCCACAACGGGGGCGGCGCCCTCGACCAGGTGCTCGGCTTCGGGACGATCCAGCTCGACCACGAGCGCCCGGGCAGCCTGAACCTGGCCGCGATGAACGAGGAGGGCCTGCTCGCGCCGCCGGTGGTCGCGGGCATGGGCAGCGTGCCCGGCGACGCGACGGTCAGCGAAGCCCTCGGCTACCTGCACGTGAACTGCGGCATGTGCCACGGCGGGACCGCGCCCCAGGCGGGCATGGCCCTTCGCCTCGACGTCGGCGCGGCCCGCGCGGCCGACACGCCCGCCTACCGCACGGCCGTGGGCGAGACGCGGCCCATCCCGAGCGGCTTCATCTTCGAGCCGGACCCCGAGGCGGGCACGCCCGGCGCCTTCTTCCGCGTCGTGGGCGGCGCACCCCTCGAGAGCACGCTCTTCCGCCGGATGAGCGTCCGGGACGGCGCGGACATGGTGCAGATGCCGCCCGTCGGGACCGAGATCACGGATCCCGAGGGCCTCGCCATCGTCCGCTCGTGGATCGAGGGCCTGCCGCGTCGCGCCGAGCCCTGAGCCTCAGGGGTTCCAAGGGTCGACGATGACCCGGCCGGGCGGGGGCGTGGTTCGCGGTCCGCGCGGGGTCTCCGGCGCGGTCTCGACGGGCGGAGCCGGCTCGGCCCGTCGTCGCGGTCGCGCGCCGGTGCCGGCCCAGGGGAGCGTCACGGTCACCTCGCGGGCGGATCCGGAGAGGGTCACGGTGCGCGTCTCATGGCCGGCGGCCGTGAGCTCGAGGGTCCAGCGCGCGTCCTCGGGCATCTCGAGCACGAGCGGCGTGTCGCCGAGCACCACGCCGTCCCGCAGGACCTCCGCGCCCTCCGGATCGCTCGCGAGGCGCACCTCCCGCGTCGCCGGCGCCGGGGCTGCCGTGGGGACGGGGGCGGGCGCCGGCGGCGTCGCTTCGACCACGGGCGGAGCGACCGGCACCGTCGGGGCGCGCCGTGCGGGCACCTTCATCCCGAGGGGCTGACCGGGCAGGAAGAGCGCGAGGGACACGACCCCGAGCAGGGTGATCATCGCCGCCGCCGCCAGCAGGATGCGTACGCGGAAGCGCTGCCACGCCGCCGTCGCCTCCCCGAACGCCGCGCTCAGCTCGGAGCGTGACTCGCTCACCGCCGAGGGCATCTCCATGGGGGGCCCTTGCGAGGGACCGTCGAGGCCGCCGAGCGGGAGCGTCGGCGGGCCGAAGGGCGCCTTCGAGGGCCCGAAGGGCTGCCCCTCGGGGTTCGGCACCTTCGCCGGCACGGGCACCTGGCCGAGGGGCGTGGTGGACTGGGGCGCGCTCGCCGCAGGCTTCTTCGCCGCGCTTTCGGGCCGGACGCTCGTGACCTGGAGGTCGAAGGCGCCCTCGTTGCTCAGCCGCGGAGCCAGCGCCGCGTGGCGGAGCGCGTCGGCGACCTGGCTCATGGTCGCGAAGCGCTCGTCGGGGCTCTTCCGAAGGCAGCGCTGGATCACCGCCTCGAGGCGCTCACCGGCGATGCAGTGGGGGTCGAGGTCCCGAAGCGAGGGCGGGTCCTCGTAGACGTGCGCGCGCATGGCCTCGAAGGGCCCGCCGGCCGGGAAGGGCGGCCGCGCCGTCAGGAGGAAGCAGAGCAGGCAGCCGAAGGCGTAGATGTCCGCGCGCGAGTCGAGCGGCATCCCGCGGACCTGCTCCGGCGCCATGTAGCGCGGGCTCCCGAGGATGATCCCGCTCTGCGTGAGCTGCTGCTTGGCGTCGCCGTGCACCAGCTTCACCAGGCCGAAGTCGAGCACCTTCACGAAAAGCCGGTCGCCGCCCCGCTCGATGAGCATCACGTTCCCGGGCTTGAGGTCCCGGTGCACCAGCCCCGTGGCGTGCGCGTCCCCGAGCGACGACGCGATCTGCGTCGCGACGTGGATCGCGTCCTCGGGCTCCATGGGCCCGCGCCGGCGAACGCGCTGCGTGAGCGTCTCGCCGTCCAGGAACTCCATGGTGAAGTAGAGGACCCCGCCGTCCTGCCCGTAGTCGTGGATCACCACGGTGTTCGGGTGCTGAAGCCGCGCCATGGACGCGGCCTCGAGGAGGAAGCGTTCGGTGAACTGGGAGAGGAGCTGCCCGTCGCCGGGCGTCTTCAGCACCTTCAGGGCGACCGGGCGGCCGAGGGGCTGCTGCTCGGCGCGGTAGACGACGCCCATGCCCCCGGAGGCGAGGCGCGCGTCCACCCGGTAGCGGCCGGCGACGACCCGGCCGACGAGCGGGTCCGGGTTCGCGTCCGCCTGCCGCTTCGTTCCCTTTGGCTGCGAGGCCGGGGGCGTCCCCGGCGGCGGCGAGCTCGTATCCGCGCCCACTTGCGGACGATATCACGCGCGGGCCGTGGTTTCCGCCGGTGAGATCCCGTGTAAGGTCGCGCGGTGTCGACGGCGATCGAGAGCGCGGGCCAGACGGACGTCGGGCGGACCCG
>JBCDGX010000208.1:0-8904 GCA_038750805.1 Myxococcota bacterium | reverse complement strand
GATCGCCGACATCGTCGGCGCGCTCGCCGACACCGGGCGCCAGGTCGGGCTGAGCTCGCTCCGCGCCGACCGGCTGAACGACCGGCTCATGAGCGCGCTCCGCCGGGGCGGCCAGACCGTGCTCACCACCGCCAGCGACGGCGCGAGCCAGCGCCTCCGCGACACGGTGCAGCGTCGCGCCCGCGAGGACGTGCTGGTGAAGGCCGCGGAGCTCGCGCGGAAGCACCGCTTCAAGCGTCTCAAGCTCTACATGATGGTCGGGCTCCCGACGGAGACCGACGCGGACATCGACGAGCTGATCGCCTTCAGCCTCGAGCTCTCGAAGGTCGTGCCCCTCTCCCTCGGCATCGCCCCCTTTTGCGCGAAGCGGAACACGCCCCTCGACGGAGCGCCCTACGCCGGCATCAAGACCGTGGAGCAGCGCCTCAAGCGCCTCCGGAAGGGCGTGAAGGGCCGGGTCGATCTCCGCGCGACGAGCGCACGCTGGGCCTGGGTCGAGTACGTGCTCGCCCAGGGCGGCGCCGCGGAGGGCCGGGCCGTGCTCGACGCGGTCCACGCCGGCGGGCGCTTCCGGGACTGGGAGCGGGCCTTCCAGGCGCTCCCCGAGGACCGGCCCCGGCGCGCCATCGTGCGCCCGAGCGATCGCATCGACCGGAGCCAGACGCAGCGCGCGAAGGCGAAGACGGGCCTCCGGGTCGTCGCCTGAGGTCCCATGTGGCTCGCGCTCGACGTGCACTACGACGCGGGCCGGGCCCGCGCGGCGGCCCTCCGCTTCGACGCCCGCCATGCGTCGCTACGAGGGCGCGCCGAGCGTCGAGGTCCGCCGGGGCACCTCGCAGATGGCCCGGCACGTGACGAGCACGGGGGATCGCGCCGCGGCCGCGCGGGGGTCGGCGCGATGCACGGCGCACACCGCCTCCCCACCCTCCTCGAACGGGTCGACCGCCTCGCGCGCGACGGCCGTTGATACGCCCTCGCCCCTTGACCCGCCGGCTTTCGACGGTAGGTGACCAACCTCACCGCGCCCGGACTCCCGGACGCCCCCGCCCGGAGAGCCCTCCGTGACTCAGGAACGCATCGTCCTTCTCGAGAACATCCACCCCGGCGCCAAGGCGAACCTGGAGTCCGCCGGCTACGCCGTGGAGCTTCTCCCGAAGTCGCTCCCGGAGCCCGAGCTCATCGAGAAGCTCGAAGGTGCCGTCGCCGTCGGCATCCGCTCGAAGACGCAGATGACCCCGGCGGTCATCGAGGCGACGAAGGGCTCGCTCCGGGCGATCGGGGCCTTTTGCATCGGGACGAACCAGATCGATCTCGAGGCCGCCCACGCCGCGGGCGTCCCGGCGTTCAACGCGCCCTTCAGCAACACACGCTCGGTCGCCGAGCTCGTGATGGCCGAGATCGTCTTCCTCGCCCGGCGCCTCGGCGACCGGAACACGCAGATGCACCAGGGCGCGTGGAAGAAGTCGGCCGCGAAGGCCTACGAGATCCGCGGCAAGACCCTCGGCATCATCGGCTACGGCCACATCGGCCGGCAGGTCGGCGTGCTCGGCGAAGCCTTCGGCCTCGACGTGCACTTCCACGACGTCGTCGACGTGCTGCCCATGGGCAACAACCGGCGCGCCGCCAGCCTCGACGAGGTGCTCTCGACGAGCGACTTCGTGACGCTCCACGTGCCGGCGACGCCGGAGACGGCGGAGATGATCGGCGCCGCCGAGCTCTCCAAGATGAAGAAGGGGAGCTACCTGCTGAACCTCAGCCGCGGCAACGTCGTCGTCATCTCGGCGCTCGTCGACGCGCTGAAGAGCGGCCAGCTCGAGGGCGCCGCGCTCGACGTCTACCCGGAGGAGCCGCGGGCGAACGACGACGTCTTCCAGACCGAGCTCGCGGCGCTCGAGAACGTCATCCTGACGCCGCACATCGGAGGCTCCACGCAGGAGGCCCAGGTGGCCATCGGCCAGGAGGTGAGCGGCAAGCTCATCAAGTACCTCGGCCTCGGCACGACGCTGGGCGCCGTGAACTTCCCGCAGGCAGACCTTCCGCTCCGGGCCGGCTGCGTGCGCGTGCAGCACGTGCACGACAACGTCGCCGGCGTGCTCGGGGACGTGCACCGCATCGTCGCCGAGCGGGGCGGGAACATCCTCGGGCAGGTGCTCGTGACCGATCCGACCATCGGCTACCTGCTCATGGACATCGAGCAGAGCCGCGCCGGGGCGGTCCTCGAGCAGCTCGAGAACCTCGAGACCACCCGCCACGCGCGCATCCTGAACGGTGCCTGAGCCCCTACCGAACGCGGCGCTCGAAGCGCTCGAGGCCGCCCTCCCCGAGGGGCGCCTCACGCGCGCGGCCGCCGAGCTCGCCGAGTACGGCAAGGACTGGACGCGGGTCTACGACCCGGCGCCCTCGGCCATCGTCTTCCCGCGAAGCACCGACGAGGTGCAGACCGTGCTCCGCATCGCGAGCGCGCGCGGACTCCCGGTGGTGCCTTCGGGTGGTCGCACGGGGCTGGCCGGCGGCGCGGTCGCGAAGGACGGGGAGCTCGTGCTCAGCCTCGAGCGCATGAGCCGCATCCATCAGGTCGACCCGATCGGCGCGACGGTGCGCGTGGAGGCCGGGGCCATCACCGAGGCCGTGCATCGCGCGGCGGAGGCGCACGGCCTCACCTGGCCCGTGGACTTCGCGTCGAAGGGCTCGAGCCAGGTCGGCGGCAACCTCGCCACGAACGCCGGGGGCGTGAAGGTCATCCGCTACGGGCTGACCCGCCAATGGGTCCTCGGGCTCACGGTCGTCACCGCCTCCGGCGAGCGCCTCGAGCTCGGCGGCGCCCTCGAGAAGGACAACACGGGCCCGGACCTCCGCCAGCTCTTCATCGGCTCGGAGGGCACGCTCGGCGTGATCACCGAAGCCGTGCTCAAGCTGGCGCCGCTCCCCGGTAAGCAGGACGTCTTCCTCTTCGCCGTCGCGGACCTCGGCGGCGTGCTCGACGTCTTCCGGGCGGCGCGCCGCGGTCCCTTCACGCTCAGCGCCTTCGAGATGTTCACGGACCGGTGCCTCGCGCGCGTCGCCCGGCACCGCGGGCTCCGGAGCCCCCTCGAGACCGACGCGAGCCATTACGTGCTCGTCGAGGTCGAGGCGCCGGATCAGGACGCCCTCGACGGCTGGATGATGGAGCTCGTCGAGAACGAGCTCGTGCTCGACGGGACCCGCGCGGCGAGCACGGAGCAGGCCAGCCACCTCTGGAGCCTCCGCGAGGGCATCAGCGAGTCCCTCAGCGGGACCGGTCTCCCGCACAAGAACGACATCGCCCTCCCCATCGCCGGGCTCCCGGAGTTCTGCGCCGAGCTCGAGACGCTCATGGCCGCGCGCTACCCGGACTTCGAGCTCTGCCTCTTCGGGCACATCGGCGACGGCAACTTGCACGTCAACGTGATGAAGCCGGAGGCGATGCCGAAGGACGCCTTCCTCGCGCGAACGCACGAGGCCGACGCGGCGCTCATGGAGCTCGTCCAGAAGCACCGGGGCAGCGTCTCGGCGGAGCACGGCATCGGGCTCCTCAAGCGCGAGTGGCTCTCCTACTCGCGCTCGGCGGAGGAGCTGGCCCTCTTCCGGGCGCTCAAGGCGACGCTGGACCCAGGGGGCATCCTGAACCCGGGCAAGGTCTTCGGCGCGCCGGCGTCGGGCTGACGGGAGCGCCGCACGAATCGTCGCTTTCGCCCCCTCAACGGCGTGGCGAACGGGTCGTTCCGTAGGCGCACGATGTTCCGTAGGCATGTTCTCGCCGGGGGGTTCGGGCTCGTGCTCGCGTTCGCCGTCTTTCCCCGGCTCGCCGCGGCCCAGGAGGTCACGCTGCTGACCTTCGAGGGCGGCCTCGGCGTCCCCGTCGCCACCGTGCAGCGCTCCCGCTTCGGGCCCGGCCCGCGCCTCGGCGTCGGCGTCCTGCGGGCCGTGAGCCCGTGGCTGCTCGTCGGCGGTGGCCTGGACCTGACGGTGCTCTCGAACGGCGAGGACGTGGGCATCGAGGGGGCGGAGGAGCCCGGAGCGGCGTCGATCACCTCGCTCACGGGACGCGCGCGGGTCCGGCCCTTCACGGGCTTTGGCGACGTCGCGGCGCGCGGCCTCGGACCCTTCGTCGAGCTCGGCGCGGGCGGCGCGATCACGGGCGGGAACGTTCGACCCACGGTCCTCGGAGGCGTGGGTTGGGGAATCGCCCTCGGGCGCTTCGACCTGACGCCCGTGCTCCGCTGGGAGACCATCTTCGAGACGGCGCAGAGCCTCGAGGAGAGCCACGCGCACGTCCTCAGCCTGAACGTCCAGCTCGCGCTCTTCGACGGACGCACGCCGCCCACCGCGGTGGAGGCGCCGGAACCCGAGCCCGAGCCCGAGCCGCCGAGCGACCGCGACGACGACGGTCTCCTGGACGACGTCGACGCCTGCCCGGACGTCCCCGAGGACGCCGATGGCTTCGAGGACGAGGACGGCTGTCCGGACCTCGACGACGACGCCGACGGCATCGCGGACGGGGACGACGCCTGCCCCCGCGAGCCCGAGGACCACGACGAGTTCGAGGACGAGGACGGCTGCCCGGAGCCTGACAACGACGGCGACGGCATCCTCGACGGCGACGATCATTGCCCGCTCGAGTCCGAGCGGGTGAACGGCATCGACGACGAGGACGGCTGCCCGGACCACGGCCTCGTCGAGCTCGTCGACGACCACATCATCCTCGAGGAGCGCGTGCTCTTCGCCCTCGGCTCGGCGCAGCTCAAGGCCGACGCCGATCCCGTGGTGGAGGCGGTCTTCGAGCTGATTCGCCAGCATCCCGAGTGGGGCAGCATTCGCGTCGAAGGCCACGCCTGCGAGCTCGGGCCCCACGCAGTGAACCAGCGCATCAGCGAGCGCCGGGCCAACGCGGTGCGTGCTGCCCTGGTGGCGGCCGGGGTCGCAGAGGACCGCGTGACAGCGGTGGGCCTCGGCGAGACCCGCCCGCGGGGCTGGGGCGAGAGCGAGGACATCCACGAGCTCAACCGCCGCGTCGAGATCTTCGTCCAGACGCGCGCCGAGGTGAGCCATGTGGTCTCGCCTGCGCGCTTCGGCGGCATGAGCGTCGAGATCCGCACCGTGGGCGGCACGGACGCGGAGGGAGAGGACGAATGAGCCAGCGGATTCTCGAGACGATCGCGCTCCTCGCCCTGACCGGGTGCAGCTCGGCCGTGGGCCTCTACTGCGCGGACGATCGAAGCGAGTGCCAGGGGCTTTGCGTCGACACGAGTGCCGACCCGGCCAACTGCGGCGGCTGCGGTGTCGTCTGCCCGAGCGGCGTGTGCACGGGCGGCGTCTGCGCGGGTGGCGACGGCGGCGCGCCCGTCGACGGTATGACGCTCGACGGGGGCGTGCTCGACGGCTCGATCGCCGACGGCGGAAGCTCCGCGGATGGCGCCGTGCCCGACGGGGCGGTGCTCGACGGGGCCCTGCCCGATGGCGCCGTCCCCGACCTCGCCGCGCCGGACCTCGGCGCGCCGGACCTCGGGATGCCCGACATGGGCCCGGACGAGCTGGCCTGCGACCTCGGCGAGCGCCCATGCGACGAGGTCTGCGTCGACACGGCCATCGACGCCGAGAACTGCGGCGGCTGCGGCGTCGCCTGTGCGACGGAGCAGGTGTGCGCCGAAGGGACCTGCGCGGACGTCTGCATGGCGCCGCTGAGCTTCTGCGAGGGCACCTGCGTCGACCTACTCTCCGACGCCCAGAACTGCGGCCGCTGTCGCGGCCGGTGCCCCACGGGCCTCTGCATCGAAGGCGAATGCGAAGCCGCCGTCGCCGGCCACGTCGTGGTCATCGGCCATGACTTCGTCGACACCGGGCGGGAGCTCGAGCGCCTCCTCGGCAACGCGGTCTCCCTCGGTGCCGGCAGCCCCGTCCGGGTGCTCAGCTTCACGGACCACACGCGCACGCGGAGCATCCGGGGCGGCGGCCGCGCGCTCGAGCGCGTCGAGCGCGAACGCGGCCGTGCCTTCGAAGAGACCTACGTGGGCGCCGAGGACGTCACCAGCGAGCTCCGGCGCGCGGACGTGTTCCTGATCTACCCGCAGGTGCTGGCCACGGCCGCCGAGCTCTCGACGCTCGGCAGGCGCTGGCGCGTCGCGCTTACGAGCTTCGTGAGCCGCGGCGGGGTGATCGTCGTGCTCGAGGGCCCCGCGCTGAACGGCGGTACGCACGCGCTGCTCGAGGCCTCCGGCCTCTTCGAGGCGACGACCATCGCGCCCGTGACGGGCATGTCCCTCACGGTGCTCGAGCCGGCGGACGCCCTGACCCTGAACGTGGCGCTGCGCTTCACCGCGCCCCCGGGCACGGTGGCCATCGTCGACGCGACGGGGAGCCCGATCCTCTCGGACGAGGCCAACGAGACGGTCATCGCCCACGAGGTGATCAGCCCCTGAGCCCGGGCCATCCCCTCAGCCGAGGATCATCGTCTCGCTGAGGAGCTTGCCCGTGCGGTAGCGCTCGAGGCTCCAGCGCTCGAAGAGCGCGCGGTGCGCGCCGTGCACGAGGTGCTCGGCGAGACGTTTGCCCATCACCGGAGCCATCATGAAACCGTGGCCCATGAAGCCGCAGAGGAGGACGATGCCCTCGACCTCCTCCGTGTGGCCGACGATGGGGTTCCCGTCGGGCGTGAGGTCGTAGCAGCCGCCCCATTGGCGCAGCACCCGAAGCCCGCCGGCCTTGGGAATCGTGCGCGTGAGCTCCCGGGCGTAGAGCCCGAGGAAGCGGAGCGAGCTTCGCTGGTCGAGCCCGTCCGGCACGCGTGCGTTCGAGACGCCGCCCACGAGCTCGCCGCGCATGGACTGGCTGCAGTAGAGGCCCGTCGCGAGGTCCGCGACGAGCGGCCGCAGGAAGGGCTTCAGCGATTCGGTCGAGCAGATCTCGTGACGATGGGGCGTGTTCGGGAGTGAGAGATCCAGCATGGACGCGAGCTCCGGGCTCCAGGCTCCGGTCGCGAGCACCACGCGTTCGGTGCGGATGACTCCGGCCTCGGTGACGACGGCGCGCACCCGGCGGCCGTCGGTCTCGAAGCCCGTCACGGGCGTGTGCGTGAAGACCCCGACGCCTCGCTTCGCGCAGGCGCGGGCATAGCCCCAGACGAAGGGCCAAGGGAAGACGACGGCGTCGTCCGGCCCATAGCTCGCGACGACGAGGTCCGAAGTGTCGACCTCGGGCGCGATGCGCTTCACGCGGGCGGCGTCGACCAGCTCCGTGCGGAGCCCGTTCTCACGCTGAAGGCGCACGGAGGCCTCGAGCTGCTCCGCGCGCTCGGAGCTCCGGGCCAGGAAGAGGTAGCCGCCTTTCCGGTACCAGACGTTGATGCGCATGCGTGTGGCGAACTCGGCGCAGAGGTCCTGCGACTCGCGCATCAGCCGAATGTTCGTTTCGCTCGACCATTGCGCGCGCACGCCGCCGCCGTTTCGGCCGCTCGCGCCGCTGCAGAGGTAGCTCTTCTCGACCACCACCACGTCCTCGACGCCCAGCTCCGCGAGGTGGAAGGCCGTGGCGAGCCCCATGATGCCGCCGCCGACCACGACGCAGCCGGCGCGGCTCGGCAGGTCGCGGGGCCGGGCCGTGTGCTGCACGAGCGCGTCGTGCACGTTCGCCGGCGGGCGCGCGTTGTCGAGCGGGCTCTCGGGGTCGCTGGTGCTCATGCGGGGTCCTCCTCGACGAGGCGCGCGAGCTGCGCGAGGGGGATCGGGTGCACGGGCGGACGCGGCGTGAAGGGCGCCGCCGGGGGCTCACCGCCCAGCTCCACGAGGAGCCGCGCGCAGAGCGCCGCACACTGCTTCCCCTGGCACCAGCCGGTCCCGAAGCCCGTGAAGCGCTTCAGCGACTCGAGGTCGCGATGCCCCCGCGCGACGGCCTCCTCGAGCTGATGAAGCGTCACGTCCTCGCAGCGGCAGACGATGGTCTTGTCGCTCATGAGGCTGCCCCGAGGCCCCGCGCCTCGCGGGCGGCGACGCGGCCGGCGCGCTCGGCCTGTGCCTCGTCGGCCCGGAGACGCCCGGTGGCGCCGCCGACGGCGAAGGTCTGGGGATTCGCCGTGCGGCCATCTCCGTCGGCCACGACGACGAAGCCTCCGTCCGCGAAGCGCACCTCGGCCCCGGCCTGTCCGGCGAGGGCGTAGCGAGCGCTGAGCGGGCCGGCGAGCACCGCCGCGTCGACGCGCTCCCGGCCTCCCTCGACCACCGCGTGCGTCAGCGCCGGTCGGCCGCCGAGGGCCTTCACCTGCGCGCGCTCGCGGCGAAGCACCTCGGCCCCGGCCTGCGCGAGCGCCCGGGCCAGCGCGTCGTCGGACGTGCCGTCGTGAACGATGAGCACGCGCTCCCCCGGAAGCACGCCGTGCGCGAGGAGTACCCAGGCGCCCTCGGCCGTGAGCACGCCGGGTCGGTCGCTCCCGGGAACGGGCAGGCTCGCTGCGCTCGCTCCGGTCGCGACGACGAGACGCCGGGCGCGAAGGCGCGTCACCCCCGAAGCGTCGCCGGCCAGGTACCAGCGCACCTCCTGGGCCTCCTCCCGGCGTCCACCGCCGAAGCCCGCGCCGACCTCGTCCCAGAGGCCCAGCAGGCTCGTCGCGAAGCGCCGCTCGACGGGCGGGGCGAGCGCAGGAACGGGCTCACCCCGCAGCCGCGCCGCGCCACCCGGCGCCGCCTCCTCATCCACCACCAGCACCGACGCGCCCTCGGCCGCCGCGCCGTTCGCGGCGTGGATGCCGCTGACCCCGGCGCCGACGACGAGCACGTCCACGTCGTGCTCCTTCGGCGGTACCGGCGCCGTCACCTCGTCCGGCAGCGTGCCCACGCCGGCGATGCGCCGGGCGACCTTCTGCATCACCTCGTTCACGGGCCGGACGCGCGTGACCAT
>JBCDGX010000207.1:0-8906 GCA_038750805.1 Myxococcota bacterium | reverse complement strand
CGCCCCGGGTGGCCCCGGGACCACGACAACCCGCTCCTCAACGTCGGGTACGCGCTGGGCCTTCTGCAGCTTGTCCTGCAGCGCATCAATCCGGCCCCGGGCGATGTCGAGCTCCGCCTCCAGCTCAAGACGGCGCACGTCCAAAGCGGCGCGCGGCTGAATCGAGGTACGCGCCAGCTGGTCCTCCAGCATGTGCACGCGCATCTGGGCGTCCGCCAGCTTGAGCTCGAGGAAGGTCTTGCCCGCGGCGGCCTCGACGCCCGCCTTCACCACGCCACCGAAGCGCGTGGCCATGCCGCCCGCGAGGATCACCGACGCGACGCCGCCCTCGGCGATGAGCGCCCGGCCCTTCGCGGCGAGGCGCTCGCGCTCGGGCGTGCCGGGCGGGGGCAGGGTGAGCACGTCGCCGGCCTCGGGCGGGGTGACCTGGCCGCGGATGCGATTGCCCTCGGCCCCGGCCTCGCCGCGCACGAGGCGCTCCCGGAGCGCGAGAAACGTCGCCTCGTCGAAGCCGTAGGTGTGAAGAAGGCTGGCCGTCGCCGCGTCGATCCCCTCGAGCTCGCTCATGTCCGTGTCTCTCCTCGTCGCATCCGCCGCGCGCGCATCCGAGCACCGGGCCGGACGTGTGCGCAAGGGGGGACCCGCCCAGGGGCCCTCTGCTACCTTGGCCGCCGGAAGCAACAGACTGGCATCGGGGTTGCAAGACCTTGCCGCGTAGCCATGTTGCCGAAGAGTCCAAGGACCGTGCTCCGGCCCACCGAGGGGATCTCACCCCGCCGCCCGGCGTACGAAGAACGGCGTTCCCGCCGTTCGGACGGACGCCGCCCAGGAGAACCAGGATGAACCAGCCCCTCAAGCTCACCGCCGTCGCCGTTGCCGTGCTCAGCGGCTGCACCGTCCATGCGACCCCCCGCCGCACCACGGTCGTCGCCACCGCGGCGCCGGTCCAGACCACGGTCGTCGCGCAGCCCGCCGTCGTCACGCAGCCCACGGTCGTGGCGCAGCCGCAGGTGGTGCAGACCCAGCCGCAGGCCGTGGTCGTCTACCAGCAGCCGCCGCCCCCGCAGCAGGTCGTCGTGACCCGCCCCGCGCCGCCCTACGCCGGCGCCATCTGGGTCGACGGGCACTGGGAGTGGAACGGCGTCCAGTACGTCTGGGTGAGCGGCTACTACATCCGCCCGCGCGCCGGATACGTCTATGTGCAGCCCCGTTGGGTGCGCCGAGGCAACGGCTACGTGTACGTGCAGGGCACCTGGAATCAGGGACCGCGCCGGACGACGACCGTGCGTCGCGCGCCGGCACGGACGACGACGGTGCGCCGCGCGCCGGCGCGGACGACGACGGTGCGGACCGCGCCGGCCCGGACGACGACCACGACGCGCACGACCACCACGCGAACCACGCGCTCCGGGGCCCAGCGCACGACCACGCGCACGACGCGGACGACGCGGAACCCCCGCCGCGGCACCACGACGCGCCGGACGACCACGACGCGCAGCGGCGGGACGACCACGACCGTCCGCGTACGCTGAGCGCGCCGGACGGGCACGCCCCGGCGAGAACGGTCGTTCACGGCGGCGCCGGCCGTTCTCGCGTGCCTTCGTCGTAGCGAAGGGCCCGGGATGACGTACGAAGGGGTATCGCCTCCGGGTGATGGCGGTGCCATGGTGAGGGGTACCGGCTAGGCGCGCATGCGACGGCACTTCGAACCGACCTTCTGGACCTTCCTGATCGCGGTGCTCTTCTCCCTCTCGGTGCACCTGCCGGTGTGGGAGGGCCTCGGCGTCCTCGCACGGAAGTTCCACCTGGACCGGCTCCTCGCCTCGCTCGAGCGGCCCCCGCGGCCCGCCGAGGTGGAGCTGGTGCTCGGTCCGCTCCCGGAGCCGACGGCGCCGGTCCTCGAGCCCGAGGAGGAGCAGCCGGCCAACGTCGAGGAGGGCGAGGACGAGGATCGTCCGGTGCGACGCCGTCGTCGTCGCCGGCGCCGCGAGCCCCCGCCGGAGCCGGAGGCCCGGGAGGTGCAGGTCGTCGAAGCACCGCCGCGTGCGCAGAGCGTCATCCCCGACCAGCCGCAGCCGGAGGAACAGGAGCGCACCTCCGTCGAGCAGGTGCCGACGAACCCGGACGTGGAGCCGCCCCCCGACGCCCGTTTTCAGGCCGAGCAGTCGAACCGCGTCGAGCAGGAGACCCTCGCCCGCGTCCGGAACCTCGTCGAGCAGAGCCGGTCCCCGCAAGCGGGCGCGGAGCTCGAGCCCAGCCCCTCGCCCGAGGAGGGTAACGCGGACGATCGACTCTCCCGGGACGTGCGCGACATGGAGGGCAGCACGTCGCGCCGGGCGACCCCCGAGGAAGGCGTGATGGACCGTCCGCGCCGCACTTCGTCGGCGCCGCTGCCGGACGAGATCGCGCGGGGCGCGGCGAGCCGCCGGGAAGGCGAGCGGCCCGATCCCGAACAGGCCCGCGCCGGCGCGCGCGCCCGGGACGCGCAGGGCGGCGACACGGTGCCGGAGACGCTCACGGTGAACGATGGCGAGGGCGCCTTCGTGGTGCGCGTGCCCAACGAGGAAGGCGCGGGAGGAGGCGCCGGGGGCGGCGAGCGCCAGGACGCGCGCCGCGCCCGGGCCGGGAGCGGCTCGCGGCGTCGCGGTGGTCCGAGCGAGGGGGGCGCCGGTCGCGGCCAGGGCGAGGTCGGTCCGGACCTCCGGGTCAGCTGGCGGCAGTTCGAGGAGGTCGTGGGCGAGGAGACCCTCCGGGAGGAGCGCGAACGCTTCGTCGAGGAGCGGACCAGCCGCGTCCGAGGCGGGCGCCACCGGCAGAGCTGGGCGCGCTTCCAGGCCGCGCTGGAGAACTACGAGTACAATGTGGCACCGGGGAACCAGACGGCGCTCAACGCCGCGGCGGACCCCTTCGCGACCTTCGAGGCGCGGGTGCATCGGCGCATCCACCCGAACTTCGTCGAGGGGTTTCTCCGCGGGCTCCCGGCGGGGGCCTCGAGCCCCTTCAACGACATGACGCTGAAGACGAAGCTCGAGATCGTCTTCAACCGGGACGGGACCCTCGCCGAGCTGAACTTCGTGAGTCGGAGCGGCTTCACCCCCTTCGACTTCGGGGCGTGGAATGCCGTGATGCGGGGGCAGCCCTATCCGGCCCCGCCGGAGGCGATCCTCAGCGGCGACGGCCGCGTCTACATCCACTGGGCGTTCTATCGGAACCACCGCCAGTGTGGGACCTTCAACGCCCAGCCCTACATCCTGCCGGGCGGCGGTGGCGGTGGCGGCCGTGGGCCGGGCCCGGGGCAGGTCGATCCGGGCCCGAGCGACGCGCTCCCCCCGCCCGCGCCGCCGCGTCCGGGTGCGCCCGAGCCCGGTGAGTCGAACCCGGACGAGGAGTCCCCCGAGCGTGAGCCGCCCGAGCAGGAGCAGCGCCAGGACGAGGAGCGGGACCGTCCCCGCCGGCGTCGCCGCCTTCGCTACCCGGGCGGCGTCGTGGCGACGTGAGCCTCGGCGATCCGGCGCTCACCGACGCGCTCCTCGCGGAGGTGCGTGCGCTTGGCTTCCCCGCCGCCGCCGTCGCCCGGGCCACCCGCCTCGAGGTCGAGGAGGCCCGGCTCCGCGCCTGGCTCGCCGAGGGCTTTCACGCGTCGATGACGTGGATGGCGGAGACCGCCGCCGCGCGCGTCGATCCGGAGGCCATGGTGCCGGGGGCGCTCTCGGTGCTCGTCGTCGCCGCGCCCTACGCGCGCGGCGACGAGCGCGTGGGGCCCGCTCCCGGGCGCGTCGCCCGCTACGCGCGCGGCCGCGACTACCACAACGTGCTTCGGAAGCGGCTCCGGAAGGTCGAGCGGGGGCTCCTCGCGCGGGGCTTCGACGCGCGCTGGTCCGTGGACGCGCGGCCGGTGCTCGAGCGGGCCTGGGCGCAGCGCGCCGGCCTCGGCTTCATCGGGAAGAACTGCTGCCTGATCGTCCCGGGGCTCGGGTCCCATCTCTTCCTGGGAACGGTGATCACGAGCGCGCCGCTCGTCGCGGGGGAGCCCACGCGGGAGCGCTGCGGGCGCTGCACGGCGTGCCTCGAGGCCTGCCCCACCGAGGCCTTCGTCGCCCCGCGGCGCCTCGATGCGCGCCGCTGCGTCTCCTACCTGACCATCGAGCACGAGGGGCCCATCGAGCCCGCGCTCCGGACCGGGCTCGGCGACCGGATCTTCGGCTGCGACGTCTGCCAGGACGTCTGCCCCTTCAACGCGACGCGGCCGCCCTCGAGCGACGTCACGGAGCCCTTCGCGCCGGCGGCGCGCTTCACCGGGGAGGACGCGCCGGACGCCGAGGCGCTCCTCGGCATGGACGACGCGACCTACGGCGCGTGGGCCGCGGGATCGCCCCTCGCCCGCCCGGGTCGCCTCCGCATGCAGCGGAACGCGGCGCTGGTGCTCGGCAATGCGGGCACGCGGCGCCACCTCCCGGTGCTTCGCGCCACGGCCAAAGGGCATCCCGACGCCACGGTGCGGGACGCCGCGGGGTGGGCCCGCGCGCGCATCGAGGCGGAAAAAAGCTGAGCGGGACCGGGGCTCTGGGCGCATCGTGGTCCGGTGCGGACGCTTCTCTACGATGAGCTCGTGCCCTTCTATCACCTCCTCGATCCCCTCGAGGATCACGCCGACGAGGGCGCCGAGTTCGGCGACGTGCTTCGCCGCGCGGCGCCGGGAGCGCGGAGCCTCCTCGAGCTCGGCGCCGGGGCCGGGCACGGCGCCCACTACGTGAAGGAGAGCTTCGAGCGCGTGATGCTCACCGCTGTCTCGGAGCCGATGCTCGCGCGCTCCCGAGTCCTCAACCCCGACTGCGCCCACGCGCTCGGCGACATGCGCGCGCTCCGCCTCGCGGAGACCTTCGACGCCGTGCTCATACACGACGCCATCACCTATCTGACGACGGAGGAGGAGCTCGCGGCGACGGCCCGCACCGTCGCGGCGCACCTCGCCCCGGAAGGCGCCGCGCTTCTCGTGCCGGACTGCCTCGAGGAGAGCTTCGTCGAGAGCCACGAGGACCACGCCGGCGACGACGCGACGCGGAGCCTCCGCTGCCTCAGCTGGTCCCACGATCCCGTGCCCGGCGACGGCACGCACCTCACGGAGTTCGCCTTCCTGCTCCGCGAGAACGGCGCGGTGCGCCCGGTTCACGACCGGCACGTGCACGGCCTCTTCGCCGCGGAGGCCTGGCATCGGGCGCTCTGCGCGGGCGGCCTGCGGGCCGAGGAGATCCGTCGGCCGCTCCCGCCCGAGTACCGGGGAGGGCCCTACACCGAGGTGATGTTCCTCTGCCGGCGGGCCTGAGCGCGCTTCAGTCGTCGTCGGCGTCGGCGTCGGCGTCGGCGTCGCTCGCGAAGCCCTTCGCGTCGCCGTGCGGTCGGTCCTCCGCGCGGGGCGCCGTGACCGGCGGGGGGAGGGCGTGCCGGGGGCTCTTGGCCAGCGCGCGCTCGAGCGCGAGGAGGAGCTCCTGGACGCCTTCGCCCGTGGCCGCGCTGAAGACGTGGAGCGCGTGGCCCTTCTCGGCCAGCGCCGCGCGGAGCGCGTCCTCGGCCTCGCGCACGTCCGGGAGGTCCGCCTTCGAGAGCGCCACGAGCACCGGACGCTCGGCCAGCGTCGTGCTGAAGCTCGCGAGCTCGCGCTCCATCACCTCGAAGTCCCGGAGCGGCTCGCGCTCGGGCTCCGGGTCCAGGGTGAGCACGTGCAAGAGCAGCCGGTTCCGCTCGACGTGGCGGAGAAAGCGGAGGCCGAGCCCGGCGCCCTCGGCCGCGCCCTCGATGATCCCGGGGATGTCGGCGATCACGAAGCTCCGGTCCGCGCCGAGGCTGACCACGCCGAGGTTCGGCGTGAGCGTCGTGAAGGGGTAGGCCGCGATCTTCGGCCGCGCGCGCGAGACGGCGGCGATGAAGGTGCTCTTGCCGACGTTCGGGAAGCCCACGACGCCGACGTCGGCGATGAGCTTGAGCTCGAGGCGAAGCGCCCGCTTCTCGCCCTCACCGCCAGGCTCGGAGCGCCGCGGGGCGCGGTCGTGCGGGGTGGCGAAGTGGGTGTTGCCCCGGCCGCCCAGGCCGCCCCGCGCCACGACGGACCGGTCGCCGGGCATGGCGAGGTCCGCCACGAGCTCGTCGGTCTCCGCGTCGTAGACCTGCGTGCCCACGGGCACGGCGATGATCGCCGTCTCGCCCGCCTTGCCGTACTGGTCCTTGCCCCGCCCGTCCTCGCCGCGCTGCGCCTTGAAGACGCGGCGGTACTGGAGGTCGAGGAGCGTGTGATAGCGCTCCTCGGCGCGCATGACGACGTCGCCGCCCCGCCCGCCGTCGCCCCCGGAGGGGCCCCCGAGGGGCAGGTACTTCTCGCGCCGGAAGGCCACGCATCCGTTGCCCCCGTTTCCGGCCACCACGTCGATGTGGACCTCGTCGACGAACTGCACGACGGGACGGTGTGCGTCGCCGCGGGCGCGGGGGCAAGTCTGCGTCCGGGGAGAGCGAAGAGACGGCGGGCGGCGACGTATAAGGAAGGCGCCGTGTCCCGTCCCGCCGCCCTCTCCGTGCTCGCGCTCGCCGGCCTGGCGTTTAACGGAGCCGCGGAGGCGCGCGCCCAGGAGCTCCGGACGAACGATTTCCGCGTCGATCTCACGCCGACGCCGGTCCTCGCCAGCGGCAAGGTCCTCGGGGTCGGTGGGGCCTACACGGCCCTCGCGGAGGGCATCGCGTCCGCTCCCTTCAACGCCGCCGCCTATGGCGCGCGCGCCCGCTGGGAGCTCGACCGCTTCGAATGGGAGCCGGCCTTCTCGCTGCTCCTCGGCGGCTCCTTCCGCGAGAACGACTTCTTCAACAACGGGCTCGGTGAGGGCTTCGGCGTCGACGATTTCACGTTCTTCGACGTCGGGCTTCGCTTTCAGCTCGGGGACGTGGGCTTCGGGGTGCTCGTGCAATCGCAGCGCTACGGGCTCCCGGACGCCGACCCCACGGACGAGCTCGTCGACCCGGATGCGCGCTTTCGGACGGCCCATGCGGGGCTCGGCTACGGCTTCTTCCGCGGGCAGCTCGTCGTCGGCGGCGGCGTGCGCTGGGTGACGCTCCGCTTCGACGCCGAGGACGCCAGCGGGATGACGCAGCCCCTCGTCGACTTCGAGGGCGCGGGCTTCGACGTGGGCATGCTGCTCCGCATCGACGGGCTCCCTTTCCGCTTCGGAGCCGGGGTGCGGACGCCCGTGCGCTCGACCGTGGTCGAGGACCCGGGGGAGGAGATCCAGACGGTGCTCGGCCTCCCGCTCCCTCGCAGCGTCGAGCTCCCCTGGGAGGTCCGGACGGGCGTCGCCTGGCAGTTTGGCCCCCGGCGCTTCAACCCGCGCTACGTGCGCCGGAAGGACGCGGCCCACGGGTGGGCGGAGCGCCTGGCGCGGGAACGCTGCGCCCGACGCGGCGCCGGGGACGGGCGCGCCGGGGCGGCGTGCGAGGAGCCGCCCGACCCGGAGCTCACGCCCGAAGATCGCGTCGCCGGCGCGCGGCAGGCGAGCTACGCCGGCGACGCCATGGCGGGGCTCCGGGCCCTCGGCGAACGGGTCCGCGCCTCCGAGCCCCGGCGCTACGTGCTCGTCAGCACGGAAGTCCTGCTCCAGGGCAGCCTGGCGGACGCCGTCGGGGTGGACGCCTTCGTGCGCCAGGAGCAGCGGCGCCGGGGCCGGAAGGTCACCTTCGGCTGGCGCCTCGGCGTCGAGGGGGAGCCCTGGCACGACCGGCTCCGGGTCCGGGCCGGCACCTACCTCGAGCCCTCGCGCTACGACGGCGTCAACCCCCGGGTTCACGGCACGGCGGGCTTCGACGTGCGCCTCTTTCGGGTCTGGCGCTTCGACCTCCAGGCCGGTTTTACCATCGATGGCGCGCGCGATTACCTGAACTGGGGGTTCGGGCTCGGCGTCTGGCATTGAGCGAAGGAGCCAGGAAGGACGCCCTCTCGCGCATCCGCTGATACGGTCGGGGGCACGATGGCCGACAAGCGTGACGGAGCAACGGCGCTCGGGGTGGCGCGGGAGCGTTTCGTCGAGGGGTTGCCGCGAAAGGCGCGTGAGCTCGAGGACGCCGTCCGGCGCCTCGCCGCGACGCCCGACCGCGAGGCCCCGCGGGACGAGCTGCGCCGCCGGCTGCACGCGCTCTACGCCTCGGCGCAGGTCTTCCGTATTCGGAGCCTGGCGCGGCCCCTGCGCGCCGCCGTGGGTCGCCTCGATGACGCGCGCGCCCGCACGCGACCGGTGACCCGGGAGGAGCTCGAGGCCCTCGGCCGGCTCGTGCGCGCCCTTCCGAACCTCGCGACGGAGCGGGAGCCGGGGCGCTCGGTGCGCGGGAGCCGCGTGCCGACCTCGCCGGGGTTCCGGCGGGCGCCCTCGAGCGTCCCCGGCGTCCTGGCCGCCCCCACCTCGGAAGGACCTCCGAGCTCGACCTACGCGCCGCCGCCCCCCGAGCCGGCCGGTGAAGGGGAGGGGACGACCAGCGGGAGCGGGCTCCTGCCGGCCGTTTGGAAGCGGAGCGGGCGCCTCCGCCGCCGCTCGAGCCAGCCGAACCTCGAGGCCGTGACGACGCGCCGGCCCACGCCGCTGCCGCCCGAGCCTCCCTCCCTCGACGACACGCGCCCGTTCACGCACACGATGCCCATCGGGGCCTTCGACGACGTGGACTCCGGCGAGCGGCCGCAGCCGCCGCGGGCGCGGTCGTCCTCCGAGCCCGAGCTCGGCGAGCCCTTTGGCCCCGACGCGCGCTTCGAGTCCTCCCCGCCGGAGGCGCCGGCGCCGCGCGAGACGTCCGACGGGGCGCCCGTGGCGCGGATGCTGACCGAGCCCTTCGTGCCGGCGAGCCCCCCGCGTGGGCTGGCGGAGGTGCTCGAGCCCGAGCGG
>JBCDGX010000206.1:0-8932 GCA_038750805.1 Myxococcota bacterium | reverse complement strand
GAAGAAGAGCTCGACGTCGAGGTCCTCGGTCCGGAAGGGGCTCTCCGCGTCCTCGGGGAGCGCCACGGTCCATTCGACGGCCTCCGGCTCGTCGTCGAAGACCCCATCGAAGACCAGGGTGCCCGTGAAACCGCCGTCTTCGGTCTCTTCCCAGGTGCTGCGCACGAAATCGACGAGCTCCTCGTCCGGACCGAGCGCGTACCCGTAGAAATGCTCCGGCCAGCCGTCGACGACGCTCGTCGCGTAGGTGCGATCCAACACCGCTTCGGGGTCCTGGCAGCGGACGACGTCGATGGGGATGCTGACGCACCATCGGCCGCCGCGCGGTACGCCCGCCGCGGCCACGATGACGTTCCGCCTCTCGCCGATGTCCGGCGGCTCGAAGGGCGTGAGCTCGATGGGCTCCTCGGTCAGCTCCGCGACCTCCGCCGCGCTGAGGCCATCGAAGGCGACGATGGCGTATCCTTCGAGCGCGATGATCCCGTCGAGGGAGGCCGGCGGCGTCCCGACCTCGATGCGGAAGGCGCCGGTGGCGTCGCTGCGCGTCTCGAGGCGCGCGCGGCGGCCCGGGTCGAGGGCCACGTTGGCGCCCTCGAGGGGCGTGCCATCGGTGCTCTCGACGACGCCCTCGAACACGAAGACGTCCGGCGTGGCGTCGTCCGTGCTCGCGTCCCGCGCCGTCCCGGCGTCGGTCTCGCCGTCGCTCACGACGACCGAGGCGTAGCACCCCCCGAGGCCCAGAGAGAGCGCCAGCAGGGCTCGGCGCGCGCGATGTCCCAGGTTCCCCATCGTGCCCTTCGGAGTAACAGACTCCGGAGCGATTCGCCCCGAAGGAAGGCGGGGGCTCCCGCCGGAGCGCGGCCCCTTCCTACCTGGGGCGGGATCGAAGGCCGCCGGAGCGCGCCGTCGTGATACCCACGGGGTGGATGTGGTGTGATCGGACCGGGCGGGCCCTGGGCCTCGCGGCGGCGTGCGTGCTCGCGCTCGCGGCGCCGGCCCACGCCACGCCCCCGGACGTCTTCGGCTTCGGGCCCCGCACCTCGGCCATGGGCATGACCGGCACGGCCTACGCCCGCGACTACGAGGCGGTATGGGCGAACCCGGCCGGGCTCGCGCAGGCCCGCGTCACCGGGCTCTCCCTCGGGTACGTCGGCGGGCAGTACCGCCTCCGGCTGGACGGCCAGGACCCCGCGGCCGCCTATCGCGCGTACGGCATCCCCGACGACGTCGCGCCCGGGGCCTTTCACGCCGCGACCATCGGCTTCCACCTCCCGCTGCCCTTCGGCGGCGCCCTCGAGGACGTCTTCGTTCTTGGCGCGGGCTTCTACACGCCGCGGAGCACGGTGCTCCAGACCGACGTGTTCTTCGCCGAGGTGCCCCAGTTCCCCGTCGTGAACCGGGTCGGTGCGGTGCACGTCCACCTCGCCCTAGGCATCGACCTCGGGCGCTGGGTGCCGGGGCTCCGCCTCGGCTTCGGCGCCTCGGCGCTCGCGCGACTCTCGGGCACGCTCGACGTCTTCCTCGACGAGGCGGACCAGTTCGTGAGCCTGACCGAGACGCAGGTGCTCTCGGTCTTCAACCCGACCGTCGGGGCGCAGCTCGACCTCGGTGAGGACTGGACGCTCGGGGTCGTCTTCCGGGACCGCGTCGCCGCGAACATCGACATCGACATCGAGGTCACGAACCTCCCCGTCGAGATCCCGCGCATCACCGTCGCGGCGCTCCCCCAATACGACCCGCACACGCTCGCCGCCGAGCTCGCCTACCGGCCGACGCGCTGCCTCCTGCTGGCGGCGCACCTCAGCTACCGCTTCTGGAGCGACTACCCGGGCGTGCTCTCGCGGGCCACGGATTTCTCGAACCAGCCGCCGCGCCCCGAGTTCTCGGACACGATCAGCCCGCGCGTCGGGGTCGAGTGGTCCCTCGGTGCGCCGCGCTTCGGCGGAGCGCTCCGCGCCGGCTACGCCTACGAGCCCACGCCCGCGCCGCCGGCCCGAAGCGCGCCGGCCCTCGACGCCGAGGGCAACGTCCGCATAGACGAGGGGAGCGCGCTCACGACGCCGCTCCGCTACGTCGACGCCGACCGGCACGTGCTCAGCGGCGGCGGCGGCCTGCACTGGGCGACGGAGCTCGGCCTCGACGTGCGCGTCGACGCCTTCGTGCAGGCCCAGCGCTGGGCGGCGCGGCGCCACGCCATCGCCCTCCTGGACGCGCCGGATGCGCCGAACCTTCGTTCGGACGGGTGGATCCTCGTAGGCGGCCTCGCGCTGACGGTGGAGTACCGATGAGGGCGCTCCTCGCCGCGCTCCTCATGCTCGTCTCCGCGTCCTCGGCGCGGGCGTCGCCGCCGGATCTGCTCGGCGTCGGGCCGCGCTCGACGAGCCTCGGCGGGGCCGTGGGCGCCGACGTCGAGGACGCCTCGGCGACCTACTACAACCCCGCCGGCCTCGCGCGCGGCGAAGCGCTTCGGCTGAGCGTGGGCATCTTCCACCTCGCGCCGGAGCTCGAGATCAACGGCCAGAGCTCGAACCTCGAGCGCCTCGGCGGGCTGAGCCTCGGCCTCGTCGCACCGAAGCGCTTCCGGGGTGTGAACTTCGCCTTCGGCCTCTCCGTGCAGCTCCCGCATCAGCGCCTCGCGCGGACGCGCTCGGCCATCACCGACCGGCCACGCTGGGAGCTCTACGACACGCGACCCCATCGCATCTTCCTCGCGACGGGGGCGGCGATCCGGCCCGTCCCCTGGCTGACCCTCGGGGCGGGGCTCGCCTTTCAGGCGCCCTCGACGCTCGTGCTCGACCTCCGCGGCATGCTCGACCTCGGCGAACCGAACATGGCGTCGCGGCTCGAGACCCAGTTCGCCGGCAGCATCGGCGCCACGCGCTACCCGCACGCGGGCGTGCAGGTGCGGCCGCTGGACGAGCTGGAGCTGGGGCTGACCTACCGGGGCCAGGTCCGCCTCGACGGGCGCGTCGTGGTGCAGGCCGACGCCGACGTGACGCTCGGCATGGTCGACCTCGCCCAGCTCGCGCTCTTCCTCGACAGCGAGACCAACACGCTCTTCGGCCCGCAGCAGCTCAACCTCGGCGCCGCCTGGCGCCCGCTGCCCTGGCTGCGGGTGGGCGTGGACCTGACCTGGGTCGATTGGAGCCGGCACCCGAGCCCCGTCGCGGCCGAGGAGATCGTCCTGACCCTCGACCCGGAGCTGCCCATCGTGGAGCTCCCGGACGAGATCGGCGCGCGCGACCCGACGCCCCTCGGGCTACACGACACCTTCGTGCCCCGCGTGGGCCTCGAGGCGCGTGCCGTGGATACGCGCGCGCTCGAGCTCGACGTGCGCCTCGGCTACGTCTACGAAAACAGCCCCTACCCGGCGCAGACGGGGAACGCGAGCTTCCTCGACGCGGACGAGCACACGCTCACGCTCGGCCTCGGGCTTCGGCTCACGGACCTCGAGCCGGTCGTGCGGGGTCACGTCGCCATCGACGCCTACCTGCTCTACTCGGAGCTGCGCCAGCGCACGCACGTGCGCGAGAGCCTGGTCGACGACGTCGGGGACCTCGTGACCGACGGCCGCACCTGGGGCGCCGGCATCCAGCTCAGCGTGGCCTTCGACCCGCCGGAGGAGAGCGAATGAAGCGCGTGCTCTGGCTCGTGGCGCTCGCCGCCTGCGCGACGCTCGGGGACGAGACGGCCTTCCCAGGCGAGCTCTCGACGACGGGGGTAGGGCCCTTCCGCAGCGCCGACGAGGCCGAGACCGGCCAGCCCGCCGGGCGCGTGCTCGACGCGGGCGACGACGCCGTGGGGCGCGTGATGGTCGCGGGCGAGTTCCTCTTCGCCGCCGTGGCCACGCCGCTCGACGACCCGCCGGCACGGGACATGGCGCTCGAGCCTTCGGCGCTCGATCCGGCGCAGCTCGGGCCGCTTCGCATCGAGCGCGCTGCGCGGACGGCGCCGACCTTCGGCTTCGCGGGGCGTGAGGTCGTGCTCGAGGCGGACCGGGCGTGGGAGGGCGAGGACCTCCGCGATCCCTGGGTGATGGTGCTCCCGGACGGGCGCGCGCGCCTCTATTACGTGGGCGGGCCGGGCGACGCGCCGGCGCTCGGCGTGGCCGAGGCGGCGGGTCCCGGGGGAGCATTCACGAAGCTCGGGGACGCTCCGATCCTCATGGACGTGCGCTCGCCGACCGTGGTCCGGGCGCCCGCCGGCGCCGCAGAGCCTGGCTTTCGGTGCTATTTCGAGCGCGACGGGACGATCGTGGAGGCGCGCTCCAGCGATGGGCTGAGCTTCGAGGAGAGCCCCGCGCCCCTGGCGCTGCCGCCCGATGGCGCCGAGCCCGCCGAGGAGGCCGTCGGTCAGCCCGGTGCGCTCCTGGCGACGACGCCGGCGGGGCGCGAGGTGCTGCGCCTCTACTTCCAGAGCCGGCGCGCGGACGGGCTCCGGGTGCTCGCGCTGGCGGCGAGCCTCGACGGTGAGGTCTTCGAGCGGCCGGAGCTCCCCGTGCTCGAGCTGCCCCGCGCGGACGTCGTCGCGCATCCCGCGCCGGTGCTCGACGACGCCGGGCCCGCGGCGGGCATCACGCGCCTCCACCACACCGTGCGGCGCCGGGAGGGTGACCTCGAGCTCCGCGAGGCGCGCCTCGCGACGACGCCCGAGCGGCTCCTCCCGGCCGAGTGAGCGCCGTCCGCCTGGGGGCTCATTCCTCCGGCGAGCGCCGCGTGTAGAGCGCGCCTTCGGCGCTTCGCTTCAGCGCCCGGGTCTCGGGCGTGCGCCGGAGCTGCCAGAGGTCGCTCGAGGCGCCGATGGACTCGGCGCCGTCGTAGCGGGTGGCTCCGGGCTCCGCGGCCTCGAGGAGCCAGCCGGCCTCGGCGACGAGGCGCTGCTTGGCCAGCACGCGGTCCGGCGCGCGGCGGGAGCCCCCGAAGCTCAGGTGGAGCCGGGCGTCCGGCTTGCTCGCCTCGAGGGCCCGGTCGAGGAAGAGCGCGAAGCCCTCGGGAGCGTAGGGCGGGTCCGTGACGACGCAGCCGTAGCGTCCGCGCAGGGCCTTCGGGAGCGGCTCGCGGAGGTCGTGGAGGTGCGTTCGGAGCCGCGCCTCGTCGCCCACCGCCGTCGCTGCCCAGGCGAGGAGCGCTTCGTCCACGTCGAGCACGTCGATGCGCCGCTCGATGCCGGCCTCGGCGAGGAGCAGGGCGAGCGCCACGGCGATGCCGTCGTCGTCGCCGAGAAAGAGGAGCCCACGCTGGGCGTCGCCATCCTCGAGGAGCCGCCGCGCCCGGGCGAGGGCGCTCGAGGGGTCCGCGTGCACCTGGTCGAGCTCGCGCCGCGGGCCCGGTCGTCCGTCGAGGAGCGCCACGAAGCGCTCCTGGAGGGCGTCGCTCGCCTCGGGTGCGCTCCGCCCGTGGCTCTCTCGCGCGAGGGCCGCGAGGCCGAGGGGGCTCAGGCGAAGGCGCTCCCCGGTCTCGAGGAACCACTTCGCCTTGCCCTTCTCGAGCGCCGCGACGACCGAGTGGGCCTCACCGGCGTCACGCACGAGCGCGCTGCGGGCCACGGAGCGTCCATGCCCGAGCGCGCGGAGCACGCGGAAGATGCCCTCGTCCACGGGTGCCTAGCCGTGGGTGCCGCGTCAGTCGCTCGCGCCGCGGCGGACGAGCGCGGAGATGCCGCGGGCGATGTCGTTTCGCTCGGCGAGCGTGAAGCCTTCGCGCTCGTAGACGATGCGCCCGGAGCGGTCGACCCACACGGTCATGGGGGCGCCGCGGCGCGGGTTCAGCCGGCTCGTCACGGCCGTGTCGAGGTCGCTGACGACGGGGAAGGTGAGCCCGAGGCGGCGGACGACGGGCGCCGTGCGCGCGATGGTCTCGGGGCCGTCCATGGCGATGGCCACGACCTTCAGGCCCTGCTCCTGGTAGCGCTCGTAGAGCTGCTGGTAGAGCGGGAGCTGCACCTTGCAGGGCTCGCACCAGGTCGCCCAGAAGACGATGGCGACGGGGTCGTTGCCCAGGTACTCGCTCATCTCGAAGTTGCCGCTCACCGGCCCGCCGGGGATCGAGGGCAGCGAGAAGCCGGGCGGCCGGGCCCCGACGCGCGCGTCGGCGGGCGAGGGCGCCACGACGGCGAGGGCCGCGACGGAGAGAACGGAAAGGAGGGCGAAGAGGCGGTGGAGCGGGCGCATGCGTTTCTCCGACGGGAGAGGGGGCGGCGGATTCAAAGGCGAGGAGCGGGGGCTCACAGGCGGATGACGAGCTCCGTGAGGACGCCTTCGAAGGCCGGAACCTCACGGCACACGCCGCCCGAGCAGATGATCCCCGCGGGCGTCTGCCCGCCGAAGACGCGGATGAAGCTGCCGTCGAGGAAGTCGAAGCGGGCCTCGGCCGCAGGATAGTACGTGGGGTTGTCCGGGCGCTCGGTGTTCCAGCCGAGCGTCGGCGCGAAGCGGATGCGGCCGCGCCAGGAGTAGGTGAGGCTCGCCGTGCCGCGGTCGAAGCGCACCTGCTGGCCGGCGAGGAGCTGCTCCTCGCTCCGGTGGTCGACGGTGAGCTCGAGGGAGTGGACGCCGAAGACCACGCCGCTCTCCACCTTGGCGTGGTAGACCTGCCAATCGCTCGTGCCGCGCTGCGCGACGAAGGTCGCGTTGTCCGCCAGCCAGGTCTCGCGGCGGTAGCCGACCTCGAGGTCCAGGGTCCAGCCGATCTCGTCCTCGCCGAGGGCGTCGTTCACCTTCTGGAGCTTCACGAAGGGGTGCGTGACGAGCACGCCCTCGACCCAGGGGTTCGCCTCCGGCTCCTCGGCGTGGGCGTAGGCCAGCATGGTCCCGCTGATGCTCCAGGGGCCCGGGGCGAAGCCGTAGTCGACCTGCACGCGGCCGCCGCGCGCGTTGTAGAGGTGCCGCGGCCGCTCGGCGTCGCGCTCGAGCGTCGGCTGGGCGCCGTAGATCCGGTACTCCTCGTTGGGCGCGGTCTGGGGCGCGTTCTCGGAGACGAGGAAGTTCGAGTACTCCTTCCACTCGAGCGCCACGCCGAGGCGGCCCCGCTGGATCTGCGCCGCGGCGTAGATCGCGTGGCCCCACTCCTGCTCTTCCTCGAGCTCGCCGAGGAAGTCCTCCGCCTCCATGCGGCGCATGGCGTTGGCCTCGACGTAGAGGTTGAGCGCGCCGTCCGCGAGGTCCGGGAGGCCCACGTGACCGCCGAACACGTTCAGCGTGGTGCGCGTGACGCTGAAGCGGTCCGCCGCGCGCTCGGCGAAGTACGTCGCCTGGCCCAGCGCGCCGACGTCCAGGGTAGGCGCGACGCCCTCGGCGCCGAGCGGGATGCGGACGCCGCCTTCGCCGCCGACCACCATGTCCCGGGTCCGCGCGTCGAAGGGAAGGCGAAGCCGGTCCTCCGGGCGGTCACGAATCTCGAGGGTCTGCGGGTCGAGGTTCTGCGGGTTGATGGCACCGCCGAGGAGCTTCGCGTAGACGCGGCGGCCGTTGTAGGCGACCTGGCCACCCTGGAGAGAGTTGTCGACGCCGAGCTGGTCGACGCGGCGGAGGCTCAGGGCGACGCCGCGGCCGAGGACCGCGTAGCTATCGCCCGCGTCCACGCTCCAGGGGCCGTGCCCGTAGTGGAGGCCGAGGCGCTCGAGGCGCACGTCGTTCTCGACGCCGCAATTCGGGCTCGTCGGCGGGCACTCGGTCTCGAAGCCCTTGAGGAAGGCGTCGAGGCGGCCCGTGAGGCGGAAATCGCCGAGCTGGAGGCTCGGCTCGAGGCGCTCCCACACCCCGAGGAAGTTGTCGTTGAACTCGCTGTTGTCGAAGTTGTCGAAGCGGTACTGCACGACCGTCGTCGACGTGAGCGCGAAGGTCAGCGGCTCGAAGAGGCCCGGCTCCTCCAGCTCGACGTCGTCCGGAATGTCCCCGAAGAAATCGTCGCCGGCGTCGCCGTCGTCGAGATCGTCCGGGAGCACGAAGGCGTCGGCGTCGTCGAGGTCCGCCGGGAGCTCGTACTCGTCCGGGTCCGCGTCCGATTCGTCGGCGGGCGCTCCCTCGACCGGGGCGTCTTCGGCGACCGGCGGCGTCTCCTCGGCGGGAGGCGCGTCTTCGGTCGCGGCGTCTTCGGTGACCGGAGCGGCGGGCTCAGGCTCGGCCTGGGCCCTGACCGTTCGGACCCCCACGCTCCCCGTCGCCAGCGCGAGCAAGAGAACCGGGAGCCGGGTGGAGCGTCCGAACGTCATGGGCGTCCTGTATGAAGCCGGCTGCCGTGAGGTTGCGCGGCCGCGGGGTCCCGCGGCCGCGCCTCACGTCACTCGGCGGCGTCGAGAACGGCGCGGACGCGGCGGACGAGACCCTCGACGGGGTTGTCGACCGTGCCCTCGAGGCCCGTCAGGCGAGCCGCGATGATGCCGTCGCCATCGATGATGAGCGTGTTGGGCAGCCCGTCGAACTCGTAGACCTGCGTGAGCTCGCCCGGATCGGTCACGAGGCTGAACATGCCCTCCTGGGCGAAGGAGGACGTGCCGAAGCCGTCGACGGCGTAGAAGTCGCTGATCCAGCGGTCGCAGGCGACGTTGTCGGCGACCTGACCCATCACGTTCTGCGTGAGGACCTGCACGACGCGCACGGGCTCATCGCGGAACTCCTCGAGGAGGTTGTCGCGAAGCGCCTCGGACTCGATGCGGCAGGGGCCACACCACTCGGCGGCGCCGATGAGGACGGTGACCTCGTTGGTGCACCAGTCGCCGCTCGGGAACGTGAAGTCCGTGCTGCCGTTGCAGCCCGGAAGGGTGTCCGGGAGCGGGGGAAGACGAAGGCCGACGTTGCCGCCGCAGTCGCCGATGCCGCCGCAGGCCGCGTACTCGGCGCACGTGTCGCCGCCGCCGCCGGCGCCGGCGTCGATGTCGATCGCACCGCCCATGTCGACGTCGCCGCCGCCCTCGGAGGGGGTGTCCTCGCCGCACG
>JBCDGX010000205.1:0-8997 GCA_038750805.1 Myxococcota bacterium | reverse complement strand
TCGACGGGCACCTCCATCACGTGCACGGCGATCACTGCGACCACCACGGCGAGCTACCGCTCGCCTGAGCTCGTCAGCCCTGCTCGACTGCCGGCGCTTTTGCGGCGCATTCCCTCGTGAGCCGAGCCGCCAGCCCGTGCGGCGGGCTCACTCGGTGTCGTCGTACGCGCCCTCGGGCGTCTTCGCCGCCTTGAGCTCGTCCCAATCACGGGCGCACTGGGGGCAGGAGAGCACCTCCTTCGCGATCTCGTATCCCGCCCCTCCGGGATCGTCGAAGAGGCGGCTCTTGCGTCCGATGCGGAGCTTGTTGGCCTTCGGCCGGCTCGGGTACTCGGCGGGCCGGACCTCGATGGCGACCTTCACCGCGCGGGTGCCAGGCGGCTGGATCTGCTTCGTCCCGGACTTGCAGGTGATCTCGTCGACGTGGTCCGGTAGCTCACACTTGTACATGTCGTTCCTTCGCTGGACGGTTCGCGCCGTCGCCCTGAGCGCTCAGTCGGCGTCCTCGGTGCCGAGGGCGGCCACATTGGCGATGGCCCAGGCGGACGCGGCGAGCAACTGAAGCCAGTCGCCACTCGACTGAATACCGTAGGCGAAGACGCTGGTCATCCAGAACAGGCTCGCGGCCATCTGACCGAGCCACTCCAGCCGAAGCGCCTTTCGCAGGCGGGTGCGGTTCGGGAGCGAGGCGGCCTCGGCCCCTTTCTTCGCGCTCAACATACGCACTCCTCGCCGCAGCAGGACAGGTCGTCGAGGAGCATGCCCCACTGCCGGTAGTAGGCCTCGAGCTCGTCCGTCGCGAGGCCGAGCGAGGTGGCGATGGAGCGGGCGACGACGCCGAAGCGCTGGCGGTACTTGTAGATGAAGCAGAACACGTGGTTGTCGTGTCGGACGCTCGGCCCGCAGAGGTAGAGGCCCGGCGTGCGCGTGGACTCGTCGTGCTCGTTGAGGAGCGGAAAGCCGTCGGGCCGCGACTCGAAGAGGTCCGCGACGAGCGTATGGCTGCCCGCGAAACCGCCGGCGTAGAGGGGTTGGGAGGCCGTCTGAAAGCGGCCCCCGCCCGTCGCGACCTCGTAGAGTCCGCCACCGAACACGACGGATTCGACGGCGGCGTTCGGGTGAAGCTCGACCTGCGCCTGGAAGCGCGGGTCGCGCATCCGCTCGAGGGAGTACGTCGAGAGCGCGATGCTCGGGTCGGAGGTCTCCGAGGCCCAGGGACAGGCGCGGTCGAAGAGGCGCACGCGCTTACCGCGGCAGGCCAGGTGGTAGGCGACGTCGACGCCGCTCTCGTAGCCCCCGACGACGATGAAGTCGTCCCCTTCGATCTCGCGATAGCTCGGGATCGTGGCCGTGTGCCGGCAGAGCTCGCTGCCGGCGAAGCCGTTCAGGTGGGGGTACTGGAACTCGCCGGCGGCCCACACCACGCACTTTGCGCGAAGCGTCCCCCGCGAGGTGGCGACGGCGAAATCCCCGTCCTCGGCGATGCCCACCGCGTCGACGTTGGTGCCTTCGAGGACGGGCAGCTGGAAGGCCTGGGCGACGCCGCGAAGGTGCTCGGCGTACTCCCGCCCGGTCGGATGCTCGACCTGGAGCCCCCAGGCCGGCGACGCGCCGATGGCGATCGAGTTCAGGTCGAGCATGCCGATCGAGTTGGTGGGGAACGAGGGCGTGATGAAGCGTGTCTCGGCGGGCCATGCGTCGAAGGACGCACCGATGCTTCGGCGCTCGATGACGGCGAAGTTCGTGATGCCGGCGTGGCGGAGCGATACGGCCGTGCCGACGCCCGCCGCGCCGCCTCCGACCACGAGAACGTCGTAAAGAGGGGTCTCGGATGCGATGTCGGTCATGTCCGCCGTCCCATGATGAACGAGAACCCTAGGGGCCTTTCTTGAAAATGCAATTCACTTGCATTGAGTGACCCGAGCCCGACGCCGACGGGTGGTAGCGTGCGCACCAGTCATGACCGCCCACGCCGCCAGCCTCCTGAACGCCCTCACCCTCATCGCCATGTCGCTCTGGGGGTATTTCTCCTCGGACGACCCCTCGCCCACGGCCTTCATCCCGGCGGTCTTCGGCGCCGTGCTCCTCGCCTGCAACCCGGGGCTGAAGAAGGAGAACAAGGTCGCGGCCCACGTGGCCGTGCTCCTGACCTTCCTCCTGCTCTTCGCGCTGGTGATGCCGCTGCGCGGCGCGCTCGGGCGCGGCGACATGCTCGCCGTGCTGCGCGTGGGGCTGATGCTCCTGACCACGGCCCTGGCCTTCGGCTTCTTCATCAAGAGCTTCCGCGACGCGCGAAAGGCCCGCTCCGAGGCCGCATAGGCGCGCCCCGGTGCCCGGCGACGCCGAGGCGCTCCGCGACGGTCGAGGCCGCGTGCCTCGAGGCAGCGGCGGTCCACGCCGAGTCAGTTGAAGACGAGCCCGCCGTCGACGACCAGGTTCTGGCCGGTGACCGCCCGGGCCCAGGGGCTCGCGAAGAAGAGCACGGCATCCGCCATCTCGGCCGGGGTCGTCACGCGCCGGAGCGGCGTCTGGCTCGCCACGATGTCGAAGACGGCGTCGGGCGTGGCCGCGCTCGCGTCCGTGGTCCGCAGCAGCCCGCCGCTGACCATGTTCACGGTCACGCCGAGCGGTCCGAGCTCCGCCGCCGCGGTCCGCGTCAGCGCGAGCAGCGCGCCCTTCGACGCCGTGTAGTCGTGGTAGGGCACCACTGGGTTCTGCACGAGGTTCGAGCCGATGGTGATGAGCCGGCCGTAGCCGGACGCGAGCCAGAGCGGGCGCGCGGCACGGATCAACGCCAGGAGCCCGCCCACCGACGTCTTCGTCTGAGCTTCGACGGAGGCCCAGGCGAGTGTGTCGAGCGTGTCCCGGGCGTCCCCGTTGAAGGCGTAGTCGGCGAGGGCGTTGTGCACGATCACCGTGGTTGGCCCGAGGCGCACGGTCACGGCGTCGACCATGGTGGCCACCTCCGTGTCCTTGGTGATGTCCGCCTGGAAGGCCGCGACCCCGTCGCCGAGGCGGTCTGCGAGGGCGTGCGCCGCCGCCTCGCTGCGGCGGTAGTTGATGGCCACGCGCGCGCCCTGGCCGGCGAAGGCCTCGGCGATGGCGGCACCGAGCCCGCGGCCAGCGCCCGTGATGAGCACGGTCTGTTCGGAGAAGGGAGTCATGGAGGGGTCTTTTCTCAGCGCAGGAGCTCCGGCGCCAGGAGGTGGACGGCATAGGCGACGACAAGCGCAGGCACCGCCGAGACGATCGTGGCTTTCAGCGCCGCCTTCGGCTCGAGGGCGATGGCGGGAAAGAGCGCGTCCCCGTCGTTCGCGAGCGCGTTGCCGAGGAGCGCCGCGAAGGGAAGTACGCCGTTCACGTAGAGCGTCGTCACGAGGATTTGCGGGCCGCACCCCGGGAGGAACCCGATGGCGATGGCGATGAGGGGAAGCGCCGGGGCGACGGCCGCGAAGAGGGGCGCGAGGTCGAGGCCGCCGAAGACCACGGCGTACTCGTAGGCGAGAAACGCCCCGACCACCCAGACGCCGACGAAGGACGTCTCCTCGGCCGCCCGCGTGATGGGCGAGTCGTCCTCGTGCGCCATCGCGCGCAGCGGCGAAAACGCCCAGACCACGAGGCACACCGCCGTACCGAGCAGGCCGATGGCCGCGACGGCGTCGGCGCCCAGGCCCTCGGCGGGATCGCCACCCGCGAGCGCCAGGGTCCCGAGCGCGAGCCCCGGGAGCACCACCGCCACGAACGCCACGTCGCGGCCCCGCGTGCGTCCCAGCCGTTGCGGCCGGGCCGAGCTCGCGTGGCGGGTGCGCGCGGGTGCCGTGATGCCGAGGGCGTCGACGATCCAGCCGCTGAGGGTGCCGACGAGAAAGGCGAGGGGAAGCAGGACGGCGGCCGTGTCCGGGCGGCGCGCCAGCAGGAGGAAGGCCGCGTCCCCCATCGTCGCGACGAGTGCGGCGACCAGCGCGCCGAAGCCCACGTTCCCCGCCGCGTGGGCAGCGACGACGACGACCGCGCCACCGCAGCCGGGCATCACGCCGAGGAGCGCGGCGAGCGGCACCTGGCGCCCGCGAGCGCGGCGCATGGTCTCGGCCATGTCGAACGCGAAGAGCCGCTCGAGCCCGTAGAGGAGGAGCAGCGCGCCGGCGACGAAGGCGCTGACGCCGAAAAAGGCGTCGACCATCATCTGCCGCGTCGTCGTGCCCAGGGTTCCGGGCGCCGCGGCGAGCAGCCCGAGCACGAGCGCGACGGCCACACGGCGGCGCGGAACGCCTGCGAATGCGAGAAGCGGGGCTCGGCTCTGGTCGGAACTGGTCGAGGCGGCAGCACGCACGGCTTCTTTTTTAGTGATGTTGAAAGTCACTTTCAACATCCCGATCAGGCACCGAAGGCGGCGAGGCGGGAGCGGGTGCGGTAGATCTCGGCGTCATGGACGCCCACGCTCGCCCCGCCACCGAGGAGCCCCTGACGCCGCCGGACGTGCGCGCGCCGACGCACGGGGAGCGCGCGCGCACGCTCCTGCTCGGCAAGACCACCGGCGCGCTCGCGACGGTGTCGCCCGAGGGCTACCCGCACGGTTCCTTCGTGACCTTCGCGCTCCACGCGGGCGACCCGGTGTTCCTCGTCAGCACGCTCGCGACGCACACGAAGCACCTGATGAAGAACCCGCGTGCGTCGCTCCTGGTCTTCGAGGACACGCAGCCGGACCCGCTGGCGAACGGGCGCGTGACGCTGCTCGGGGACGCGCGGCGCCTCGAGGACCCGGGCCCGGCGCGCGAAACCTTCCTCGCGGCGCACCCGCAGGCGGCCTACTACGCGGACTTCCGGGACTTCGCCTTCTGGACGCTGGCGGTGAAGGAGCTCCGCTACATCGGCGGCTACGGGCGCATGTCCTGGGTGCCCCTCGAGGATTGGCAGGCGGCGGAGCCGGACCCGCTCGCGGCGCACGCCGAGGGCATGATCCAGCACATGAACGAGGACCACGCCGACGCCTGCGTCGCCTACGCCCGGGCCTTCACCCGCGCGAAGGACGCGGAGGCGGCCACGATGGTCGGCGTCGACCGCTACGGCTTCGAGCTCTCCGTGACGACCGAGAAGGGCCCCCGTCCCGCGCGCATCGCCTTCGAGGAGGAGGTGAAGACGCCGACGGCGGCGCGGAAGGCGCTGGTGGCGCTGGTGAAGCGAGCGCGCGAGGGGGCCTGAGCGCGCCGGCGCCGGCCACCGACGGCGTAGCGGGCTGCGGGCCGAGCGTCAGCCGGGGCGTGCGGCATCGCGTTGCCCCCCGGTCAGGGGTCGGAGCCGCCGGGGCTCATGCCGGGCGTCAGCCGCAATGCTACGTTCCACGCTGTGACGACGTCGGACCTCAGCGTGAAGATCCTCCAGGAGATTCGCGACGAGCTGAAGCGCTCGCGGTCGGAGCACGGCACGGCGCTGCGCGGCCTGCGCTCGGAGCTTCGGGAGGAGCTTCAGACGTTTCGCGCCGAGCACGGCGCGCGGACGGCCGTGGTGGATCAGCGCTTCGAGGTCATCGAGACCTCGCTTCGCGACATGGCCGGGCAGCTCGTGATGCTCAGCCGCGGCATGACGGTGCTGCTCGAGGGCCGCGGTGATACCGCGGGCCGGCTGAACGACCTCGAGCGGCGCCTGGACGTGCTCGAGACCGAGCGCTCGTGAAGCCGCGACGGGCCCCTCCCGGTCTGGCTATCCCCCCTTCGCGCCGCTAGAACGCCCTCCATGGCGGTCGCATCGCTTTTCGGCCTCGGCGGGTCCACGGACGCCGCGGCCCGCCGCGCGCATTGGCACGTCTCGCCCTTCGTCGATACCGCGGCCTACGCCTTCAGCTGGCTGCCCGTGCTCGTGCCGATGATGCTCGTCGGCAACTCGCATCGCCTCGACTACCTCGCCGTCTACCTGGTCATCCTGGCGTTCACGGACGTGCACCGGCACTACGGGTACCCGTACGTCTACATGGACGGGCAGATCTTCCAGCGGCACCCGCTCCGCTTCACGGTCTTCCCCGCGCTGATGCTGGTCTTCTTCTTCGCGAGCCCGACGCTCGCGACGGGCGGCTACTACCTGAGCGGGGTCGGGCTCTGCGCGGCGTCGGCCGGCGTGGTGGCCCTGATCCAGGTGATCAGCCGCGATCGCTCGGATCAGCGGCCGAGCCGGAAGGCGCATCTCCTCGCCGTCGGCGCCGGGCTCGTCGCCGGGCTCGTGGCCATGGCGTTCGCGCAGGCGACCTTCACGCCGGCGGACGAGTTCGACCGCGTCGACCGGAACTGGGGCCCGCTCGTCGGGCTCCTCGCCTTCACCCTCGCCCTCGACGTGCTCGCGCGCCGGGAGGCCGGCGCGGGCGCGCGGAAGATCCGCTTCATTGCCCCGGCGCTCGTGCTCGTCGCCCTCGGTGTCGCGACGCTCCCGGAGGTCACGGACCGCTCCGTGCGCTTCGGCCAGGTGCTGAACGCCGCGGCGGTCTTCGCCGGGCTCTGGAACATCTGGCACGTCTACATGCAGAAGTACGGCATCTTCCGCATGTACAACGCGAAGAACGGCTCGCCCGACAAGGTGCCGGGCTGGGTCGACCGGCTCCTCATCGTCTGCTGGCTGCCGCTCTACCTCTTCTACGTCGGGCCGACCTACCGGACCGAGGTCTTCCGGCTCTTCAGCCGCGGCCGTGAGCTCCTCAGCCCGCTCTTCGACGGCTTCGAGGCGCTCGCCGGCGTGATGCTCGTGCCCTCCATCGGGCTGGTCGTCTTCGCCATCGCCAACTTCCTCCGCTGGGAGCTGAAGGTGAACGGGCTCCAGAACCGGGCCCGGCTCACCATGGCGCTCGGCACCACGCTGCTCAGCACGACCTTCCTCTTCCTGCACCCGCTGAAGGCCTACCTCGCCTACGCCTTCAGCCACGCCATCGAGTACATGGTCTTCGTCTGGGCCTTCCAGCGCCGGCGCTACGCGGAGCCGCTGGCGCACAAGCCCTCCATCGAGCGCTTTCTACGCTACCCGCTCGTGACCTACATCGGCACCGCGGTGCTGCTCGGCCTGGCCTTCACGTACCTCAAGTACTACGGCCGCTGGATCTTCACCGACGTCGATCAGCCGGAGCTCGCGGGCCTCAGCACCGCGCGCTGGGTCGGCTATTGGACCGTCTATCAGTCGATGGTCCATTTCTACTTCGACGGCTTCCTCTGGAAGATGCGCCTGCCGACGGTGCGCGCGACCGTCGGCGCCAGCGACGTTCCCGCGGCGGCCTGAAGCGCAGCGGTGCCCTCGAGGAGGCGCGCCGGCCGATGAGGTCGGCCTGGGAGCTGCACCCTGACTCAGTCAGGCGCCCAGCTTACGGTCGATGGCCGACACCACGGTGCGCGTCTTCTCGTCGTCGTCCTCGAGAAGCCCATTGATCTTGCGCACCGCGCTGATCACCGTGGTGTGGTCCTTGCCACCGAAGCGGTCGCCGAGCTCCGGGTAGCTCGTCCCGAGGCGCTGGCGGCAGAGGTACATCGCGACCTGGCGCGGGTAGCTGATGGCGCGGTGGCGGCGCTTCGACTTGAGCTCCGCGAGCTTCAGGCCGAAGTAGTTGCAGACGGCCTTCTGGATGTCTTCGACGGTGAGCGCCTGCTCGGGCTCGGGGATCGCGGCGCGGAGCGAATCCTTCGCGAGATCCAGGTCGATGGGCCGGCCAAGGAGCTCGGCCTTCACGGCCAGACGCAGCAGGGTCCCCTCGAGCTCGCGCACGTTGCTCTTCACCACCTGCGCGATGAAATGCGCCACGTCGTCGCTCAGACCGATGCGCTCGGCTTCGGCCTTCTTCCGAAGAATGGCGACGCGGGTATCGACCTCGGGCGGCTGAATGTCCGCGACCATGCCGGACTGGAAACGGCTGATGAGCCGCTCCTCCATCTCCGGGATGTTCTGCGGGTAGACGTCCGAGGTGACGACGATCTGCTTGTCCGAGTGATACAGGGCGTTGAACGTGTGGAAGAACTCTTCCTGCGTCTGGTCGCGGCCCGCGAGGAACTGGATGTCATCCATGAGAAGGACGTCGCAGTTTTCGCGATACCTTCGCCGGAACTCGTCGATGCGGTGGTTCTGCAGCGACCAGATGAACTCGTTCGTGAAACGCTCGGCGCTCAGGTAGTAGATGATCGCGTTCGGCGAATCGCGCAGGATCGTGTGCCCCATCGCGTTCATCAGGTGCGTCTTGCCGAGGCCGACGCCGCCGTAGATGAACATGGGGTTGTAGCGCTTGCCCGGGGACGAGCCGACGGCGACGGATGCTGCGTGGGCGAGCTGGTTCGAGGGGCCGACGACGAAGTTGTCGAAGCGATACTTCGGGTTCAGGTCGCTCCCGCGCACCGGCGTCGGAGCCGGCGTGTGGGTCGTGCGCGCCCGTGCCCGAGGCCGGGTCAGCGTGGAGGGCGGAGGCGGCTCGGAGGCCGACGGCGCCGGGGGAATCCGTTCCTGGAGGTTCTCGTCGACGGTGAAGCGGAGCTGGGCGGGGCGCTGGCCTTCCGCCGCCTCCTCGAGCGCGTCGAGCACCAGCGTCGCGTAGTGGTTGTTGATCCAGTCGGCATAGAAGCGATTGGGAATCCGTAGGACCACCGCATCCCTCTCGACGGCCTCGCACGCCACCGGCGCGAGCCACGTCTCGAAGTTCTCCGCCGAGAGACGACCCCGGAGGGTGGTCATGGCGCGGTCCCACAGTTCGGTCATTCGCTCTCTCCCCGGATTTTACGGCGCAATCGTCCGGCTCCCCAGGCTTTCCACAGCCTGGGGATAGTCTCTGGGGGCTCTGCCCGGAAACGAGTGGAAAACCGCGAAACGGCAGGGAAGCTCGGGCCACGTAGTCAGGCCGCGCCAGCTTCCGAAAACAGCCGTTACGCGTTCATCCTCCCCGTACACCGAGGCCACATCCCGAGTGCGCGGCGGTTGGGCGGCGCACCCACGACACGGGCGGCATTCGCCGGGCCCCGAGCCTCCCTTCAGATGAGGTTGGCGAAG
>JBCDGX010000204.1:0-9019 GCA_038750805.1 Myxococcota bacterium | reverse complement strand
GGCGACGACGAGGACGACGGGGACGAGGAGGCCCCGCGCCAGCCCCTCCGGGTGCTCGCCAGCGTCGGCGGCGGGCTCAGCCTTCGCCTCTCGCAAACCGAGGAGTTCACCCAGGAGACCCTCGCGCCCGGCTACGTCGAGGTCCTCGGCGGCGTCATCTTCCCGAGCCGCAGCGTGCGCATCCGCCACGGGGCTGGCCTCGCCATCGCGCTCAACACGGACGACGATGGCTCCTTCTTCAACGGCGTGGGGGGCGGCGAGCAGATCGTGCTCGCGCCGACCTACCTGCTCCGGATCCAGCTCGACGACGATCCGGTCCCGGACTACTTCCTGCTCGCGCACGTGGCCGTCGACGCCGCGCTCACCGCGGGCAACGGCGACGTCGCCCTCGGCTTCGAGGCCGGCGCGGACTTCGCGTACATGTTCCTCGCGGGTCTCGGCGCCTACGGCGGGGTGACGTTCTCGACCTTCCTCGGGGCTCAGGACCGCAGCGGGAGCATGAGCGTGCACCCGCTCCTGAGCTTCGAGATCGGCGTGCTTTACGACTTCGAGGTGCTGCCATGAGCGCGCTCTTCGCGATGCGCCGGCTGGCGCTGGCCCTGCCGCTCGGGCTACTGCTGGTCGGACCGGCGCCCGGGGACACCGGCGGCTGCACCGGCGACTCGGTGGAGCGCGCCGAGTTCGTGCCCAACTGCGTCGAGTGGTCACGCTTCGACTGCCAGCGCCTCTCCTTCCAGGACCCGCCGCCGGCGGACTTCACGACGCTGCAGGAGTGCATCGATCGTCAGGCCGAGGTCTGCACGAACATCGGCGATTGGCCGGGGACCTGCGTGCCCGAGCCGACGCTCCGCGAGATCAACAACTGCCTCGAGGCGCTCCGCAACGTCGAGAACCTCGACGCCCCCGAGCTCACCGACATCCCGGAGTGCGTGTTTTGCTCGTGAGCCGCTTCGCCGCCCTCGCGCTGCTCCTCGGCGCCTGCGCCTCTCTCGCGTCGAAGGCCGACTACCGCGCCTACCGGCAGGTAGCGCTCGCCGAGGACGAGCGGGCCCGCATGCTTGCCACGCGCGATTACGTGGAGGCCCACCCCGACGGCGAGTGGTACCCGGAGCTGCGCGCCGAGCGTGACGCCGCCGAGCGCCCGCTCTTCGAGGGCGCGGGCGACGCCGACGGGCTCCGCTTCTACCTCGAGGCTTACCCGAACGGCCGCTACGCGCCCCAGGCCCGCACCCGGCTCTCGGCGCTCTCGTCCGTGGCGGCGAGCCGCTCGACGGAAGACGCGACGCGCCGCGGCGTGCTCGCCGACCGCGCCGCCGCGGCGGCCGAGGAGCGGCGCCTTTGGGGCACGCGGGCCGTCACCTATTGGAGCCGCGTCCTCCTCTCCATCGACGGCTGGGGGTCGCCCATCTCGGAGGTGGCGGCCGGGGACGAGGACTTCGACCAGGCCTTCGGCTCCCCGCCGCGGCCGCGCTGCTCGTCGAGCGAGTGCATCAAGTTCTACCAGCTCGACTACGCGATCCCCGTGCCCGGGCGCTCGCGCCTCGACCGCACCATTCGCCTGCTCCTCCGCCTTCGCCTGACCGACGGCAAGCTCACCCGCGCGGAGCTGCTCATGCCGAGCTTCGGCTTCTCGCGCTGGTACGAGCTCGAGAACCGGGAGCCCGTCTACGACGAGGACACCGTGCAGCGGACGGAGGTCACGGAGTGGGCCCTGCAGCGGATCGTACCGATCATTCGTTCGCTGGTCCCCGACGCCGCCACCATCGACGTCGTGCCCGAGCCCGTGGACCCGCCCACGGTGCGCGCGCCGAACCAGCCCGACGAGGGCGCCGGCGCCATCCCCGGCGGGGCCGAGGACGACGTGGCCCTCGACGAGAGCGTCACCGGCTCCGGCGACGACGGCGTGGACCTCAGCGCGGGCTCCATGGTGCTGCCGATTCCTCTCCAGGGCCTCCGCGCCGGCGACGTCCAGGTCGTCGTGTTCGCGGCCTCGCCGGACGATGAAGGGCCGGCCTACGACGGGATGATCATCGAGCTCGTCCCGGCCGCCGACGCGAGCTGAACGATGCGAACGCCTCCCCCGAAGACGCGGCCCCGCGGGCTGCGCGGACGACCCTCGCGCGCTGCGGCGCTTCTCCTCGCCGGCGCCCTGATCGGCTGCAGCTCCGACGCGGAGGATCCGCCCGTGGACGCGGGCGGCATGCGGGACGGCGGGCTCGACGCGGGCCGCGACGCCGGACGCGACCTCGGCACCATGATGGACGCGGGGCAGGACCTCGGCGACCGCGTGCGCTCGAGCGCGTCCTTCGGACAGCGCATCGCCTTCGAGGGCCAGCGGCTCGTGAACGTGCTGACGGCCATCGCCGGCGAGGACCTGAGCGGCGGCGAGGTGCGGAACATCGGCGGCGCGCCGGTCACCGTCGAGCGCGCCGAGTGCGGCGGCAACCTCTGCGCGGTCGTGGTCTCCATCGACGACGACACGGCGAACCTCGGGGTCTTCATCCCGAACCCCATCGACAACATCCGCTCGGATTTCCAGATCCTCACGGACACGACGGACTACCGGGCGGCGCTGAGCGTCGTGGCGCTGGACACCATCGAGCTCACGAGCGCGGACCCGGCGCGGCTCTCGCAGCCCATTCAGATCGCCGCCTCGCTCCTCGTGGGCCCGGAAGCGATCGTGGACGCGGTGCCCGGCGTGCCCGTGCGCCTCGCGATCATGGGTGACCTCCGCTTCGGCGGGACCCTCGACCTCTCCGGTGCCTCCGGCGAGGCGGTGGCCGGCGGCGGCGACGGGGGAGAAGCCGGCGGACCGGCCGAGGACGCCGGTCCCGGCGCCGGCGGCGGCCACGCGACGCCCGGCGCGGGCGATGGCGCCGGAGCCGTGCGCGGCACCGACGCCTTGGCGTGCCTGACCGATCTCTTCTCGGAGACCTGCGGCGGCGGGGGCGGAGGCGGCGCCACGGGCAACGGCGGCGCCGGCGGGGGCACCGCGCTCCTCGCGGCCCTCGGCGAGGTCGACCTGAGCGGCGCGCGCCTCTTGGCGGAGGGGGAGAGCGTCGCGAGCGGCGGCGGCGGAGCCGGGGGCGGCCTCGTCATCGGTGCGGCGCGTCCCCTCGCGGCCCCCGCTTCGGTGAACCTCGGGGGCGGCCGCGGGAGCGACGACGCCGACGGCGGGGCCGGAAGGCTCCGCGTGGACGCGCCCGGAGCCCGCGCCGACCTCGGTCTGGAGCTCGGCGAGGCGAGCGCCTACGAGGGGCCGAGCGTCGACCTGCGCGCGTTCGATCCGATCGTTCGCACGGACGCGATCACCCTCGCGGGCGAGGCCACGGACGGGGACACCATCGTCGCCGAGACCCTCGAGGGGGACGAGCTCGCGCGGACCACCGTCGACGCGGGGGCCTACTCGCTCTCGGTACCCCTCGCGCTCGGGCTGAACCGGCTCCAGGTCGTCGCGATCCGCCCGGACGGAGAGCGCGTCCGGAGCTGGAGCGGCAACAACTTCGCCTTCGACCGCCCGGACGGCGCGCGGCGGACGCTGCCCACGGGCGCCACCGTGGACGTCGCGCGGCTCCCGTAGCACGCTCGCGTCGTGGCGGACGAAGCCTCGAGCCAGGGCCCGGAGACCGACGCCGCGGTGGGCGAGCGCGCCGACGCCGACGAGCTCTTCGCCGGGGAGGCGCTCGCGAGCGATGCCATCGGCCAGCTCATCGAGTTCTGGGGCTTCAAGCGGAACATGGGCCGGCTCTGGACCGTGCTCTACCTGGCCCGGGAGCCGCTCTCCGCGCGCCAGCTCCAGGCGCGCCTGGGGCTCAGCAGCGGCGCCGTCTCGATGACGGCGAACGAGCTCCAGCGCTGGGGCGTCGTGAAGAAGGTTTGGGTGCACGGCGAGCGCCGGGACTACTTCGTCGCGGAGGGGAACTTCTGGAAGATGATCTCCCGCGTGCTCGAGGAGCGCGAACGCGCACAGATCCTCGAGGCTCTCGACGTGCTCGAGGAGGCCAAGGACGACCTCTGCCTCCGCGCCGAGAGCGACGACCCCGCGGTGAGGGCCCGCGCCGCGCACGCGCTCGAAGGCGTGGACCAGCTCCTCGAGCTCTCGCGCCTCGGGCGTGAGCTCCTCGACGTGCTCATCCGGAACGCGCAGGTGGACGCCACGCCGCTCCTCCGCATCCTGCTCGGCGCGAGCCGCTCGGAGGGAGACCGCTGAACCCCGAGCGCGCCCGGCGGACGCGCCTCGAGCAGCTGCGCGACGTGCTGGAGAGCCGCGGCGTCCGCGCCGTCGTGGCGCTGCTGATCGTGGTCAGCGTGCTGCCCTTTCCGGCGATCGAGGCGACGCTCCGCCCGGTCTTTCTCGTCGTCTTCGGTATCGAGCTCGCGCTCCGCGTGCTGGTGCTCGTGCGCCTGCCGCGGGGGCGCCGGGCGCCGGACCCGCGCCTCGAGTGGGCGTTCGTGGCCGTCGACGTGCTCGCGCTCGTCAGCTTCCTCCCGCTCGAGGGCATGGTGGCGCGGCCCTTCCTTCGCGCGCTTCGCCTGGTGCGCCTGCTCGTGCTCGTGCGCTTCGTGCGCGAACGGCTCGGGGACGTGTGGTCCGTGCTGAGCCGACGCGAGCAGCTCCAGCAGCTCGGCCTCGTGACGAGCTCGGTGCTCGCGCTCTCTTTCGTGGCCGCGGTGCTCCTCACGAACCTCTCGGTGGAGCACGACTACGACGGGCGGCCGCGGGACGCGGACGACTTCTGGGATCGGCTCTGGTGGTCCTTCCGGCAGGTCGAGAGCCCCGACAACCTGGTGCAGGATCCGACGACGAGCCCGCTCCTCGGCATCGTCAGCCTCGGCCTGACCATCGCCGGGATCTTCGTCTTCAGCTACCTCGTCGGCATCGGCGCGAACGTGGTCGAACAGGTGGTGCGCGCGGAGCGCCGCCGGCGCGTGGGCTTTCGAGACCACACGGTGATCGCCGGCCCGGTGCACGAGGTCGAGCTGCTCGTGCGCGAGTTCGTCCGCATGCACGCGAAGAACCGAGGCGGCGGCCCCTTCGTGCCGGCGCCGCGCATCGCGCTCCTGGGCGCCGGGGAGGAGCCGCCTTCCTACCTCTACGACGCGGAGTTTCGTTCGGTGGTCTATCGCGCAGGGGACGCGGCGGATCCCGAAGCGCTCGACCGGGTCTCGGCGGACCTCGCCCGGCGGGCGCTGCTCCTCGCGCAGCCGGGGCGGGACGCGGACGCGCGCACGCTCGCGCGGCTGAGCGCGTTTCGGTCGGAGAACCCCGAGGCGGCCTGCTTCGTCGAGCTCCTGGACGACGCGCACGAGGCCGTGGCCGAGGCCGTCGCCGGGGACGCGGGCGAGGTGCTGGCGATGGCGCGGGTGCTCGGGCTCTTCCTCTGCCACCACCTGCTCGTACCGCAGCTCGAGGGACTCCTGGCGGAGCTCCTCTCCGCCGACGGGCACGAGATGTACACGCATCACCTCGGGGAGGGCGCGCGCGAGCGGCTCCGGCGGCGGGGCGGGGAGGTGCCCTTCGCGACGCTGGCGGCCGCGGCGCAGCGCCGCGGCATCACCCTGGTGGCGGTCTTCTCGGGCCCCGACGACGCGCCGCCGCGCTGGTGGCTGAACCCGACCGTGGGCGACGCGGGGAGCGTGCCCTGGGCGGAGCTCCGGGGCCTCGCGGGGGTGTCGCGCTCGGCGGCGGCGCTCCGGGAGCTCCTGGACGGGCTGATCGAGGAGGGCGCTCCGGCGCCGGAGCGGGTGCCGGAGGTCGACGCGCGCTGGCTCGCGATGGACGCGGAGACCTACGCGCCGCCCCGGGACGTGCTGGTTCTCGGTCACTCGCAGGCCGTGCCGGCGCTGGTCTCGGGGCTGGCCTCCTTCGTGCCGGGGGTGCGCGTGCGCGTGGTCGTGAGCAGCGCCGAGGGCGAGGGACGCGCGGCGGCGCGGCGGCGGCGGCGGCTCGGGCTTCGGGGCGAGGCCATGGCCCGGGAGCTGCCGGGGGGAGGGCGCCTCGAGCTCGTCGAGGTGGGCGACGGCAGCCTGGTCGACCGGGCCGTCGAGGCGGCGCGGCATGAGCGGCCGAGCGCCGTGGTGTTCCTGGCCGATCCCGGCGTGGCCTCCGTCGAGGACGTGGACGCGCGGGTGGTGCTCCGCGTGCTCCGCTTCGTGGCGGCGCTCGAGGGGGCCCGGGGCATGCGGCTCCTGGTCGAGCTGGACGCGGAGGAGCGCGGGGAGAACCTCGCTCGGGATCTCGGCGCCGTGGGGGCGACGGCGCCGGATCTCACGCTCGTGAGCACGGAGCAGATTCGGGCGTATTTCCTCGTGCACGCGGCCTTCGTGCCGGGGGTGACGGACCTCTACGACGCGCTCCTGCGCGAGCCGGGCGGGGAGCTGGTCTTCGTGCCGCTGGCCGATGCGGTGCGGGACGCGGCGCCGACGACCTTCGAGGCGCTGCGGCAGGCCTACGCGCGCCGGGGCGCCATTCCCGTGGCGCTGGTGGGCCGCGACGGAAGCCTTCGGCTGAGCCCCCGCGGGGACGAGACGCTGGACCCGGCAGAGGTCGCGGGGGTCCATTGCGTGGTCGACCGGGCGACCGTCGAAGGGGACTTCGGCGCCGGCTGAGGGGTCGCGGTTCCCTTGGGCTCGACCGATCTGGTCTTTCTAACTTTACATAATGCACGTTATGCGACGTATCGAAGTCGTGTGAGGAGGGGACGCAGCACGCGGGTGACATGCATGGCGGGACCTCCGTACCCTCCCGGCCATGACGCTTCACTCCTCGATCTCGCTCGCCAGCCTCGGCGTGCTCGCGGTGCTCGCGGGCTGCGGCGGCTCCCTCCGCCTGAGCGCCGCCACTCCGATGCGCGCGACGCCCATCGCCGAAGTGCAGGTCGTGTACGGCGCAGATCTGGACCAGGGAAAGCTCGACGTGCTGAACGACCTCGAGGTCGCCGTTCACATGCAGGCGGCGCTTCGCAGCAGCTTCCCCGTGGGCAACGGTCCGCGGATGCTGGTGATGATCACGCGGTACCGGACCGGCCGCTGGGGGCCGACGCGCATGAACGCCGACGCGACGCTGGTCGGGCCCGATGGGACGGTACAGCAGACCATCCCCGTCAGCTCGACGACGATCCGCGGCAGCAACGCCCGCTCGAAGACGCAGCGCGTCGCCCAGGACTGCGTGAACCAGCTGGTCGGCAGCCTTCCCTGAGGCCCGGCGCTCCCTGACGCCTCCGGGACCGAGAGGCCCGGCGCTCCCTTCCGCCTCGGGGACCGAGACGAGGGTCGACGGCGTCGCGCGCCCGGGGTACCAGCCCGTACGTGCCGACCTCCCGTCCCTTTCCTTCGCGTCCCCGCGCCGTCGTGACCGGCGGGGGCAGCGGCCTCGGCCGCGCGCTCTGCCTCGAGGTGGCTTCCCGCGGCGGCCGCGTGGTCGTCAACGACATCGCGCGCGAGGGCGCGGAGGAGACCGCCCGGCTGGTCCGCGCAGCCGGCGGCGAGGCCTTCGTCGAGCTCGCCGACGTGCGCGACCAGGCGGCCATGCACGCCCTGGCCGAGGCCGCCGAGGGCCATCTCGGCGCCGTGGACCTCGTCTGCAACAACGCCGGCGTGGCCGTGGCCGGGGCCTTCGAGGAGACGAGCGAGGAGGACTGGCGCTGGATCGTCGAGGTGAACCTCCTCGGCGTGGTGCACGGCTGCCAGGCCTTCGCGCCGGCGATGCTGGCGCGGCGGAGCGGCTTCATCCTCAACGTCGCGAGCGCAGCGGGGATCGTCTCGACGCCCCGCATGGCCTCGTACAACGCCACCAAGGCCGCGGTGGTCGCCCTCTCGGAGACGCTCCACGCCGAGTACCACGACCGGAACGTGACCGTGTCCGTGCTCTGCCCGACCTTCTTCGTCACCGACATCATGAAGAGCAGCCGCGGGCCCGTGAGCGCGAAGGAGCGGAGGACCGCCGAAAAGGCCATGCGCATCTCGAAGGTGCAGGCCCCGGACGTGGCCCGGGCCGGCCTCGAGGGCCTCGCGCGCGGCGACCTCTACGTGCTGCCCATGCGCGACGCGCGACTCTTCTGGCGCCTCAAGCGCGCGCACCCGCAGGCCTTCGCCGACTTCCTCAAGGGAGGAATCGACCGCATCGGCCGCGTGCTCTCGCGGACTTGAGCTTGGCGTTGGCGGAGCGCTCGGCCCCCTTGCGCTTTCCCCAAACCTATGCATAGGTAGGCAATGGAGGAGACGACACGGCGAGGCGTTCTGGTGGCGGGTGCCGGGCTCGCGGGGCTCGCGCTGGCCGACGCGCTCCACCGCGCGGGAGTACCCGTACGGGTGCTCGAGGCGCGCTCGCGCGCGGGGGGTCGCATCTGGAGCGAGGGAGGCTTCGACCTCGGGCCCACCTGGTTCTGGCCCGGTCAGCGGCGCATGGCCTCGCTCGTCGATGAGCTCGGCCTCGAGCGCTTCGAACAGCCGACCCGAGGCACCGCACTCCTCGAACGCGGCGGCCAGCGCCATCGGCTCCCGCCGCAGCAGGAGATGGTCTCCTACCGGGTCGCCGGCGGCATGGGGGCGCTCGCCGAGGGTCTCCTCGCGAGGCTCCCGAAGGAGGCGCTCCTCCTCGGGCGGCGCGTGCAGCGCGTCCGGCTCGAAGGTACGTCCGTGCGGGTCGAGGCCGCGGGGCCGGAGGGCGTCGAGGTCTACGCGGCGGACGCGGTGGCGCTCACGCTCCCGCCCCGGCTCCTCGCGGAGCTCGCCATCGAGCCCGCCCTCCCCCGCGAGCAGCTCGCCGAGCTTCGGGCCGTGCCGACCTGGATGGCCGGCACGGCCAAGGCCGTCGCGGTGTACGACACGCCCTTCTGGCGGGAGCGCGGCTTCAGCGGAACGGCCTTCAGCGCCGACGGACCGCTCCAGGAGATTCACGACGCGACGTCTCCCGGGGGGCCTGCCGCCCTCTTCGGCTTCGTCGGCGGGACGACCGCCGAGCGCGGAAGCGTGGGCGCCGAGGCGCTGACGCGGGCCATCGGCGAACAGCTCGCGCGGC
>JBCDGX010000203.1:0-9068 GCA_038750805.1 Myxococcota bacterium | reverse complement strand
GGTCATGCCGCTGAGCTTCCCGTAGAGGCGGAAGAGGTTCTGGAAGGAGATCGTCGCGAGGGTGATGTTCTCGTCCTTGATCGCGACGCGCTCCTTCGCCTCGACGGCCTGGTGAAGTCCGTCGGACCAGCGCCGGCCCTTGAGCGTTCGGCCGGTGAACTCGTCGATGATCACCACCTCGCCGTCGGTGATCATGTAGTGCGTGTCGCGCTGGTAGAGCGCGTGGGCGCGCAGGCACTGCTGGAGGATGTGCAGCGACTCGATGTTGGCGGGGTCGTAGAGGTTCCCGCCGGCGGTCTCCTCGCGGTAGGGCGCCCCCTTGGTGTCGCGCACCTCGAGAAGCCCGGCGCGGCCGAGGAGCTTCTCGGCGTACTCCATGCCGCCCTCCGTGAGGGCGACGCTCCGGCCCTTCTCGTCGAGCTCGTAGTGCTCGTCGCGGCGCAGCTTGGGGATCAGCTCGGTGATGCGCTGGTACTTGTCGCTCGCGGTCTTGCCCGGGCCGCTGATGATGAGCGGCGTGCGGGCCTCGTCGATGAGGATCGAGTCGACCTCGTCGACGATGGCGTAGTTCAGCTCCCTCTGGACATAGTCGAAGATGCTGAACTTCATGTTGTCGCGGAGGTAATCGAAGCCGAACTCGTTGTTCTGGCCGTAGGTGATGTCCGCGGCGTAGGCCCGCTTCTTCGCGGCGTTGCCGCTCTGCGGGACGATCACGTCGACGCTCAGACCGAGCCAGCGATGGAGCTGCCCCATCCACTCGGCGTCGCGTCGCGCGAGGTAGTCGTTGACCGTGACGACGTGGACGCCCTTCCCCTCGAGCGCGTTGAGGTAGCAGGGGAGCGTCGCGACGAGGGTCTTGCCCTCACCGGTGCGCATCTCCGCGATCTTGCCCTCGTGGAGGACCATGCCGCCGATGAGCTGCACGTCGTAGTGGCGCATGCCGAGCACGCGCTTGCCGGCCTCGCGCACGGTGGCGAAGGCCGGGTAGAGGAGGTCGTCGAGGCTGGCGCCGCGGTCGATCTTCTCTCGGAACTCGGCGGTCTTCGCGCGGAGCTGATCGTCGCTGAGCTTCGCGATCTTGCTCTCGAGGGCGTTGATGGCGTCGACCTTGGGCTGGAGCCGCTTGAGCTCGCGCTCGTGGCGGCTGCCCATCACCTTCTTCAGCGCCCATCCGATCATCGAGCTTCCGTTTCTCGCTCCCCGCCCGCCGGGGAACACCCCGGCGGCCGGTCGATTCCGCTCCGATCTCGCCCACCTGCGCGCGGTCTGGGCCAACGGAGACGACGCACCTTAAGGCGGCCCCGGTCCGCTCGCAACGAGCGGTGCGGCGCCGGACGGAGACGCGCCGCGGCGGGGTTCAGGGCAGGGGCGGCGTAGACGTTCTCATCTTCGTGCGCATGAGGCTCCGTTTGCGGTTTCAGCTCGCCTACAAGGGCCAGCCCCTCGTGCCCGTCGACGTCTCGCTCGGGCTCCCGGCGGCCCAGCGGCTCTGCGCCCTCGCGCTCCGGGGCATCGCCAACGTGGTGGAGCCGCCGCGCGGCCGCGACTCAGACGCAACCTCGGCTCAGTAGCGCGGCGGCGGCGAGCGCGAAGCCCAGGAAGGTCAGCCCCGCGACGGTCCAGGTGCGCCGCGTCATCGCGCCTCGGCGCCCGGCGGAGGACGCGCCGGGCACCTCGGCCTCCGCGAGGATGGCCCGGGCTTCGGCGTCGGCGGCCAGCCCGCGGCGAAGCACGATGAACGCGACGAGGGCCCCCGCGAGGAGGATCAGTGCGGCGGCGGCGTTCCGTCGGGCGCTGGCAGCTCCGGCCCGACCGAGCCGGAGCTGCGCGGCGCTGCTCGTGCCCGGAGGGAGCTGGACGACCTGATCCTCCGTTCGCGCGAAGGCCCAGCGCGCGCGCGCCTCCGCGCTCCACGGGCGGGCGGCGGTCTCTCCCTCCGCGAGCGCCGCGACGGTGGCCTGGGCATCGCCCCCCCGGGCGAGGACGAGCACCGTCCGCATCGCCATGGTGCCGCCGCTCGCGCTCGTGCGGGCGAAGACGCGATGGAGGCCCGGCGCCTCGAAGCGGAGCGCGAAGGCATCCGCGTCGCGTCCCGGGAGCGAGAGCGCGCGCACCCAATGGCCCTCCCGGAAGACGTCGAGGGCGAGGGGCTGCTCCGGGAGGAGGCGACGCGACGTGAACGCGAGCTCCTCACCCACGCGCACGATCGGCGCGTCGACGTCGAGACGCGGCATGCCAAGAGCGACCGGGAGCTGCACCGTCCGGCGCGCGACGACCCCCGCCGCGTCATGCGCGGAGAGGTGGACGACTCCCTGGGCGTCGGCCAGCGCGAGCGCGCAGCGATGCGGGCCGTCGGTCGCGGTGGCGCTGGCGGGCAGGGGAGCGTCCTCGGCGTCCGGATCGACGAGCGCGCACTCGACCTCGGCCGCGCGCACCACGCCCGAGCGCTCGACCCCGAGGCGGAGGCCCGGCGGCTCCATGAGCACGAGGACCGGGCAGGGGAACTCCGGCTGGCAGGCGCCGCCGGGGACGCGAAGCTCGAGGGCGGCCGCTTCGGGGCGCAGCACCTCGAGGGAGCCCGCGTGGAGCCGCTGCGCCTCGGTCTGGAGCCGCGGCGCGACAGGCAGCGTCGCGGCCGCGAGGCCGACCTGGACCCGCCGGCGCCCGCAGGTCGGCGCGTCGGTCTCGCCGGCGCAGACCTCAAGCTCATGCGTCCCCGTCGTCCCCTCGGGGATGCGGACGTGGCCTTCGAAGCCTCCGGCGGCCCCGGCGGCGAGGGGCGCCTCCGCGACGACGACGCCCGATCCGTCCCGCAGCCTTGCGGTCGCCGGCATCGCCAAGGGGGCCGCGCGCGGGCCGTCGAGCTCGAAGAGCCCGCCGCGAATCGCGATCGCTGCGCCAGGGAGCGCCTCGGGGGCGGCGACGATGCGGACGTCGCGTCGCGGCGCCCCCCCTTCGACGAGCAGTACCGCGATGAACACGAGGGCGACGACCGCGGGGGCCCCGACGCGGAGCCAGCGGTCGCCCGCGACGCGGCGCCGCTCCGTGCGCTCCTCCTCCTCGGCCAAGGTGGACAGGGAGAACATGGTACTCTAGGGACGTTTTCGTGAGCGAGCAGGAGGGCACCATCCCGCATTCGCCGAGCGCCAGTGAGGTCGAGAGCCTCCAAGAGCGCCTGAATCAGTACATGGACAAGAACGGGCTCCGGTCGACGGCGCAGCGGCGCCTCGTCACGGATCTCTTTTTCCGCTCGAACGGCCACCTCAGCATCGAGGACCTTCTTGGCCGCGTGCGCGAGGCGGACCCGAAAGTGGGCTATGCGACGGTCTACCGGACGCTGAAGCTCCTCAAGGAGTCCGGGCTCGCCTACGAGCGCAACTTCGGCGACGGCGTCTCGCGCTACGAGGTCGCGCTCGAGGACGAGCATCACGATCACCTGATCTGCCTCGACTGCGGCCGCATCGTCGAGTTCGAGAACGAGGAGATCGAGCGCCTCCAGGAGGAGCTGGCAGCCCGACACGGCTTCCAGCTCAAGCGCCATACGCACGAACTCTACGGCATCGGCAAGAAGAACGCCGATGGCGTCTGTGCGCACTGCGGCAAGCTGCCGGGGGGCTGAGCTCGGGGAACGAAACGGAAAAGGCCGCGCCCCCGAGGAGCGCGGCCTTTTCGCGCGGCGCCGTTCCGCTCAGCCGAGCGCGATCAGCGGGGCGATGACGAGCGCCACGACGCTCATCAGCTTCACGAGGATGTTCAGGCTCGGGCCCGCCGTGTCCTTGAAGGGGTCACCGACGGTGTCGCCGACGACGGCGGCCTTGTGGGCCTCGGAGCCCTTCGGGTGCACCTCGCCGTCGCTCATCTTGTAGCCGCCGCCCTCGAAGGACTTCTTGGCGTTGTCCCAGGCGCCGCCGGCGTTGGACATGAAGATGGCCATGAGCACGCCGGCCACGGTGACGCCCGCGAGGGTGCCGCCGAGGGCCTCGGGGCCCATGCCGAAGCCGATAACGACCGGCGTGAGCACGGCCAGGGCGCCCGGCAGGACCATGCGCTTGATCGACGCTTCGGTGCTGATCGCGACGCACTTGGCCGTGTCCGGCTTGGCCGTGCCCTCGAGGAGCCCGGGGATCTCGCGGAACTGCCGGCGTACCTCCTCGATCATCTCCATGGCAGCGTCGCCGACGGCCTTCATGGCCATCGAGGAGAAGAGGAAGGGCAGCATGCCGCCCACGAAGAGGCCGGCCATGACCGTGGGCTTAGCGATATCGATGCCGTCGATGTTGGCGGTCTGCGCGAACGCCGCGAAGAGCGCGAGAGCCGTCATGGCCGCGGAGCCGATGGCGAAGCCCTTACCGATGGCCGCGGTGGTGTTGCCGACCGCGTCGAGCTTGTCCGTGCGCTCGCGAACCTGCGGGTCCTGCTCGCTCATCTCGGCGATGCCGCCGGCGTTGTCGGCGATGGGGCCGTAGGCGTCGACGGCGAGCTGGATGCCCGTGGTCGAGAGCATGCCCAGGGCCGCGATGGCCACGCCGTAGAGGCCGGCGACGGCGCTCGCGCCGATGACGCCCGCGGCGATGACGAGGATGGGAAGCGCCGTCGACTGCATGCCGACGCCGAGGCCGGCGATGATGTTCGTCGCGGAGCCCGTCTTCGACTGCTCGGCGATGGAGTCCACGGGGGGCTTCTCCATGGAGCAGTAGTAGGAGGTGATGAGGCCGACGGCGACGCCCGTGAGGAGACCGATCACCGTCGCGGCGCCGACCTCCCACCAGAGGACCGGGTCCTCGGAGCCGGCGATGAGGGCGCCCTGCTCGGGCCACATGAACTGGGCGATGCCGAAGGTGGCGAGGGCCATGACGCCGGCCGCGCCGAAGGCGCCGCGGTCGAGGGCGTGCTGCGGGTTGCCGCCCTCCTTGGTCTTCACGGTGAAGGTGCCGACGATGCTGGCGACGATGCCCACGGCCGCGATGACCAGGGGCATGATGACCGGGGAGGTCGTCGCGCCGCTCGCCACGACGTCGTAGCCGAGGCCGAGGACCATGGCGCCGATGATGGCGCCGACGAAGCTCTCGAAGAGGTCCGCGCCCATGCCGGCGACGTCGCCGACGTTGTCGCCCACGTTATCGGCGATGACGGCCGGGTTCCGGGGGTCGTCCTCCGGGAGGCCGGCCTCGACCTTACCGACGAGGTCCGCGCCGACGTCCGCGGCCTTGGTGTAGATGCCGCCGCCGACGCGGGCGAAGAGGGCGATGGAGCTCGCGCCCATGGAGAAGCCGGTGATGACGTTGATGGCCTTCGGCAGGTCGCCGTCGAACATCGCCGTGAAGCCGACGTAGAGGAGGCCGAGGCCGATGCTGGCGAGACCGACGACGGTCATGCCCATGACGGCGCCGCCGCTGAAGGCGACGTCGAGGGCCGGCGAGAGCCCCGTGCGGGCCGCGGCCGTGGTGCGCACGTTGGCGTCCGTGGCGACCTTCATGCCCGCCCAGCCGGCGACGGCAGAGGCGAGGGCACCGAGGACGAAGGCCACGGCGATCAGCGGGCTGCGCGCCTCGTCACCCATGTTCGCGACCGCGAGGAGGCCGGCGACGACCACGACGAAGGCCGCGAGGACCTTGTACTCGGCCTTCAGGAAGGCCATCGCGCCGACCTGAATCTGCTCGGCGATGTCCTTCATGTTCTGTTCGCCAGCGTCCTGGTTCTTGACCCAGGACGCCTTCCAGAAGGCGTAAACAAGCGCCAGGACACCGGCTGCCGGTGCGGCGTAGACGAGCTCGGACATGATTACCTCGGCTTCCGGCTTCGTGGCCGGGACGCGATGGACCTCCCGATCTGGGGAGGCCCTGAAATCCGCGCGTTTCTACCCGATTTCATTCGGGCGTCAAACCGCCCGGAGCCACTCGGGGGGCCTTTCGGAACGCGCAGCGCACCTAGGCGCGGACCCTTGCCATGCACGGGGGATCGGGGGAAGCGCCAGACCCGGGCGGTCGCGGCGCCGCCGATACGCGAAGCGCCCAGCACCTGGTGAGCGCGCGCCTACTCGAGACGGATGGCCTTCAGCCGCACGTTCACGTCCCGGGCGAGCGTGAGCTCCTGGTCCCGCGGCAGCGTGGTCGTGGCGCTGAAGAGCGCGAAGGCGGCGAGCTCGTGGAGCGCCTGATGGAGCGCCTCCATGGGCCGCTCCGAATCGACGCCCTGCATCGCACGCCCGACGTGTGCCGCGTCGATCATGCCGAGATCGTCCACGCCCTCACCGAAGTAGGGGGCGTAGCCGCTCCCCTGGATCCAGGCGTGGAGCGTCGCCCGGGTCTGGCCGAGCCCGCCGTAGGTCGCCACGGCCATGAAGATGTCCTGGAGCACCTCGTTGAAGCGGGCGACGAGCTCCTCGACCTTCCGAGGATCCACCGCGCGGGGCGCCTTGAGCACGACCATCTTGGCCTGCACGAGCTGGTAGACGGCCCTGGTGGCCGCGAACTCGCCGAGGCCCGTGATGCGCGCGAGCTCGTCGATGCTCCGCTCGCCGTCGCAGAGCGCCAGCACGTTGCGCGCGCCATCCTCGAGGTTCTTCGGGGCCGCGGCCTCGGGCGCCGGCTCCGGGCAGAACGAGGGGCTCGGCACGCGCTCGCGAAAAAGGGCCATCTCGTCGATGCGCTGGACGCCCTCCATCAGGAGGCCCTGCACCGGCACATGAATCGTCGTGCCCCCGTGCTCGAGGTCGTCGAGGGGCTGTACGAAGACGTAGGTGCCCTCGGCCTCGAGGAGGCTCGCGAAGAAGATCGCCTCGGCCTGCCGCTGGAGCTGGGCGTAGAGGGCCTGAGCGTCGAGGAGGCCGCGGCGGACGGCGATCTCGCCGAAATGCTCCTCGCCGACGCTCTCGATGATCTCCTCGAGGGCCTCCCGGGAGATGACCCCGGAGCGGTAGAGCACCTCGCCGAGGCGGGTCTCCTCGGCGTCACTGATGGCGGCCTTCAGCACGCCCTGGTCGAGGCGGAGGATGTGCGTGCCCTCCCCGATCACGTGGAGGTCGCCCCGCCAGCCGGCCTGGGCGATGACGTTGATGACCTCCATCACGGTCATGCGGGTCAGGATCTCCCCCGCCATCTGGACCCGCGGCGCCTCGACGCCCTCGGGCTTGAAGAGCAGGAGACCCGCCGCATCGACCGCGAGCGCGTAGCGCCCCCGACGCTTCCGGAGGCGCTCCGCGAGGGCGCTCCCCGCGACGCTCGCCTGCCCGTGCTCGTCGACGATCAGAACGTCCGGTTCCGCCACGGCGCGAAGCCTACTCGACCCCCGGGCCAGGGTGCTATGGGAGCGCCATGGGCAAGGTCGCGTTTCTTTTCCCGGGCCAGGGCAGTCAGAAAGTCGGGATGGGCCAGGCGGTCCACGACGCCGAGGCGTCCGCCGCCGACGTGTTCCGCGAGGCCGACGAGGCGCTCGGCTTCAGCCTCTCGTCGCTCTGCTTCGAGGGCCCCGAGGAGGAGCTCAAGCTGACCCGCAACACGCAGCCGGCGGTGGTCACCACCTCCATCGCGCTGCTCCGCGCGCTCGGCGAGACCCCGGACGTCGCGGCGGGGCACAGCCTCGGCGAGTACTCCGCGCACGTGGCGGCGGGCACCTTCGGCTTCGCCGACGCCGTACGGACCGTCCGCGGGCGCGGGGGCTTCATGCAGGAGGCCGTGCCCGTCGGAGAGGGCGCGATGGCCGCCGTGATGCGCGCGGAGCGCGCGCAGGTCGAGGGCGCCTGCGCCGCCGCGGCCGAGGCCACGGGCCAGGTCTGCGAGGCCGTGAACTACAACTCCCCGGGGCAGATCGTCATCGCCGGTCACGCCGCCGCCGTCGCCCACGCCGTGGAGCAGCTCAAGGCGGAGAAGGCCCGGGCCATGGGGCTCCCCGTGAGCGCCCCCTTCCACTCGAGCCTGATGCTCCCCGCCGAGGAGCGGCTCGCGCCCCTGCTTCGGGCGCTCGAGGTGAAGGACCCCGCCTTCCCCATCTACGTGAACGTGGACGCGGCGCCGGTGACCACCGCCGCGGCGAGCCTCGAGGCCCTCGAGCGGCAGGTGAGCCGGCCCGTGCGCTGGGAGAGCTCGGTGCGCCGCATGGTCGAGGACGGCGTCACGCTCTTCGTCGAAATCGGCGCCGGGCGCGTCCTGACCGGCCTGGTCGGGCGCATCACGAAGGACGTGAAGCGGGTCAGCGTGAGCGGCCCAGACGAGATCGAGGCGGCGCGCGAAGCGATCGCCGAAGCGCGGGGCTGAGCCCGGCGCCGCGTGGCATGCTGGAGGCGATCATGGTCGAAGCGAGCATCGTCGAGCAGAAGATCCGCGAGGGCATCGAGGGCGTCGAGCACGTCGCCATCACGGACCTCACGGGAACCAAGGACCACTACGAGGCGACGGTCGTCGCGTCGGCCTTCGACGGCATGAGCCGCATCGAGCAGCACCAGGCCGTCTATGGCGCGCTCGGGGACCTGATGAAGGGTCCCGTGCACGCGCTGGCGCTCAAGACCTTCACGCCCGCGCGCTGGGAGGCGCAGCAGGGCTGAGGCTCGGGCGCCGGTAGCTCCGAGCGCTCGCCGGCTCCATACTGGGACCCATGGACACCCCGCAGGAAACCGGCGCGGCGCCCGTGGCCGAGCGCATCCAGGCCATCGTCGACGCCCATCCCGTCGTCCTCTTCATGAAGGGGTCGCGGCTCTTCCCGCGCTGCGGGTTCTCGGCGACGGTCGTCGAGGTGCTCAAACGCTCCGGGGTCACGCGCTTCCACCACGAGGACGTGCTCCTCGACGCCGAGCTTCGGCAGGGCATCAAGGAGTTCACGAACTGGCCGACGATCCCCCAGCTCTACGTGCAGGGGAAGTTCGTCGGCGGCTGCGACATCGTGCGCGACCTCTACGAGAGCGGCGAGCTGGACGCGATCCTGGCGCCCGCGAAGCCGGCCGCGGACGGCGCGGACGCGAGCTGAGGTCCCCCGGGGCGCAGGGCCTCCGCGTGTCCCGAGGCCGCGAGGTGACGCGCGGGCCCGCGAGCCCGTCGGCGAGGTGACGCGCGGGCCCGCGAGCCCGTCGGCGAGGT